>NZ_JBFBCG010000107.1:0-18785 GCF_040683105.1 Streptomyces sp. NPDC051020
ACCAGGGTGTCGATCCGGCCGAAGCGCTCGACGGCAGCGGAGACCAGGCGGTCGGCGGTGGCCGGGTCGGCGATGTCCCCGGGGACGGTCAGCACGCCCGCGTCGTTGGCGGGGGCGATGGTGCGCGAGGTGGCGACGACGGCGTGGTCGAGCTTGCGGTAGGCGTCGACCAGGCCGGCGCCGATGCCCTGCGAGGCTCCGGTGATGACGGCGACCTTCTGCTGATTCTGCATGCCCATGATAGTTCTCCTGAGGTGCGGGCGAGCGCGAGCGCGCGCTCGGTGGGGAGCGGGATTCCTCGACCTCGGCTCCGGCCGCCGGTCGACTCCTCGACGGTAGGCAGCGCGGCCCGCGCAGGGCAACGCTGAAACGCCCCGTCCCCGGGACCGGCCTCCTCCCTGCTGGAAGGCCCAGCCCTCCAGCCCTGATCAGCGCCCCTGGCCGCGCTCCGGCCGGTGCGGGTCGCCGACCGGCAGCCAGACGTCTGGGCCCTGCAACCCGAGGGCGTCGACGCCGTCGCAGAGCGCGTCGACCACCGCGAGTACCGCGGGACGCTCCTCGTCCGCGCGCCGCACCAGCGACCACGTCCAAAACACCTGCGGCGCCACCACCGGGCGGTGGACCAGGTCGGGCGGCAGCGCGGTGGTCTGCCCCTTGGGGGAGTTGAGGACCGGCCGGCCGAGGCGGCGGACGTGGTCGAAGAACGCGGGGCCGGTCACGCCGCCGTCCGAGATCCGCTTCGGCACAGCGCCCGTGTCCCGGGACAGTTCCTCGGCGTAGTCGTTCCACGACGCCCAGGAGGTGGCATCCTCGTCGAGCAGCACGACGGTGTCCTGGGTACGCACCGGACCGGTGCCGTCTCCCGAGGACACGGCGTAGAGGCGGTCCGCGCCGACCAGACGGGCCGTCAGGCCCAGCCGCTCCAGGTCCTCCTGGCGGACCCAGCACACCGCGAGGTCGAGGCTGCCGTCGGCGACCCGGGACGCCTGGGTGTGGGACGGTGCGACCCACGCGTCCACGTGAACCCGGGCCGCCGCCGTGCGGGTGGCGAGGTCGGGCGGCAGCCAGTTGACGTAGCCCAGCCGGACCGGCTGCGAACCGGACAGCCGCCCCGCCCGGCGCTTGAGGTCCTCGGCCCGGTCCAGCAGGGAGCGCACGTGCGGGAGCAGCGCCGTGCCCGCCGGAGTCAGCGCCACCGAACGCCGGTCGCGGTCGAACAGCACCACCCCGAGATCGCGTTCCAGCGCCTTGATCTGCTGGGACAGCGACGGCCCGGCGATCAGCAGCCGAGCGGCAGCCCGCCCGAAGTTCAGCTCCTCGGCGACCGCGACGAAGTACCGCAACTGGCGAAGCTCCACGCCCCTGATGTTAGGGCCGATAGGAGGCCGCGCCTACCAGCAGAGAGGACACCGGTCGTGGCGGCGGGCCCGGGGCGGACACACCATGGGGACACGGCGGTGCCCACAGTCCGGGGCACCGCCCGGGCCGCAGCAGGAAACCCGCGAAAGAAGCAGAGGATCATGAACGAGTACCTGGTCGAGATCACCACCACCGTGCCCGAGGGCACCACCCCCGAGGAAGTCGACCGCCGCCGCGCCGCCGAGGCCGTACGCGCCCGCGAACTGGCCGCCAGCGGCCACCTGGCACGTCTGTGGCGCCCGGTCGGAGAGCTGCGCAGCATCGGCATTTGGCTCGCCGCCGACGAGGACGAACTCCACGACGAGGTCCTCGGAACCCTGCCGCTCCGCCCGTGGATGACCGTCACCGTGACCGCGCTAGAACCCCACCCCAACGACCCCGGCCGCCCGTCCTGATGATCGGTCGACTTCCGGGTGAGGCGAAGGTGGAGGCTTCGGAGGGAAAGGGAGTACGCCGGCAGCGGCGAAGTCGACCCGGCCGAAAACTCAAAAAGCCCTTCGTCGGGGCGATGTTGTCCGGGGGCCGATCTCCGCTTTGGGATCCGTGCCGGTCGGTCTTGTGTGGCGCCCCTGCCGCGTGTTGGTGGGCCCGACATGTCGTGGAGTCGATACTCACCATGCTCCAGTCGATTCGGCCCTGAGTGTCGGCATCGGCCTGAACAGCCTGGAGGAGCCGGTCCCAGGTGCCGTGTGCAGACCCACGGCGATGACGCTCATGGACCGTCTTCCAGCTTCCGAACCGCTCAGGCAAGTCACGCCGAGGGACACCCGTACGAACCCGGAAAGGATCCCGTTGACCACCACTCGGTGGTCGCACCAACGCCCGCCACAACGCCCGGACTTCGGCAGATGAGGCACAAGCCGTGCCCACTTCTCACTCGCCAGATCGCCCCGCCCCACGACCGAGTGAATGATCTTGGAGCGAGGCGGTCACATCATCCACCGGACAGGCCCTAGTACGTCGTTACGTCAACGGAGGGCTCCAGCCGGCGTCTTCCCTTCCGACAACGACACGTTCCCGGTGAACCTGGTGCTCTCCATGGGTGATCCGACCCGAGGCGCGCTCACCGACCCCGCCGCGTTCGAGGTCGTCGCCCGCCGCTTCCCCGCCACCGCCGCCTGGCCCGACCTGGCTCCCGAACCACAGCCGGCCGGCCTGGCGATGGCCGGCCTGGACAACCGCTGGACCGCCCTCGCCGACGGTGACGGACCGAGCATCACCGGCCTGGTCAACGCCGGGGACAGCAGCCTGCTCACCCCTTGTGCGGCTCGCAGCGAACCGCCGCTCCAGGACAGCCGACCCCGGCGAGGCCGTAGGGTGTACCGTCCAGCGGGCTACAGTCCCAGGTCGAAGGCCAGGCACGAGTAATGCTTCCAGGAGCCTTCTGGGTTGTATGAGGCGTTCACCCCGCCGCTCTGCACAGCGTCCACCTCTTCGCTCATGTCCTCGAAGCGGATGCGCTCGGGAAGTCTGCCGAACCGCGCCTGCCGTGCCGCCGCGTCGGCGTTCACGGTGAGTTTCTCGTTCATGACCATGCTCCACTTCGTCGATCGTGGATTGCGTCCTGTTTGTTGCCTTGGACGATTATCAGCTTGCGCCTTTTCGCGTCACCTGTCAAGACAGTGACGGGAAAGGTGAGTGGTGCGAGGGTCGGGGTCGTGCGCAGGTCCGGCCGCACCACAAGCCGGGTTCGACACGTAGGTCAAGGCGATGCCTGCCCGTACGGGCGATCTTTTGAGCGTTTTCAGCAGGAAGGTGTACGGAGCGAACATTGACGGCGCTGCCCGAGTTCGAGCTGTCAAGGCAGCCACGACGTGCCGCCGACGCGGCATTTCGCGTTGCACATGTGCCGGTCAGGGCTTCCGGCCGCCGCGGCGTCTCACTGACCATCGAGGACGGCATGCACGGCTGCAGTGCAGACGTCCTGCGGCACCGGGGTTAACCGGGTCCCGGAACGCCTGGAGCACCCGGGCGTCGCCACCGTCGAGGTGGACGAGGGCATGTCAGTCTGCGGGAAGACCGCACCCGATCCGGTCCGGGGGCGTGCGAGGTACATGTGCGCAACCGGTGACACGTCACCGCTCTGACAGGTTGTGAGGGTTACGTTGCCAGTAGGGCCTGTCAAGACGCCACGTGCCTCGGTGAACCCGGCGTCATCTTGTCCACGTCATCGCGGTGTGGAAAGCAGGACATCAGCCGACAGGCTCCTACTCGATTCGAAGGCCCCGATGCACAGACACAGACCCGGCTGGGGCGCGCTCACGGCCGGTGCCGTGACCGTCCTGGCCCTCGGGCTCGTCACCCCGCCCGCGGCCGCCATTCAGGCCGCCGCGCCGAGGACAGCGGCACAGGCGGCCGCGACGACGGCATGGCAGGACGGTGCGTTCCACGTGGACGGCACTTCTCCCGCTCGTCGTAGAGCCGCTGGGCGAGCGCGGCCTGGTCCTCGGTGAGCTTCTGTCGGCGCCCGCCGACCCGGCCGCGGGCCCGTGCGGAGGCGAGCCCGTCGTTGGTGTTGGCCACGATCAGCTCGCGCTGGAGCTCGGCGAGCACGCTGAGCATGCCGAACATCGCCCGACCCTCCATCGTGGACGTGTCGATGCCCTGCTCGATCACGTGCAGCCCGATGCCACGCTCGCGCAGGTCGGCGCCGAGCGTCACCAGGTGGAGCACCGAGCGGGAGAGCCGGTCGAGCCGCGTGACCTTCAGCGTGTCGCCCTCGCGTAGCAACTGGAGCACGAGGCCGAGCTTCGGCCGGGACGCCTTCGCACCGCTTGCGGTGTCGACGTGGATGTTGTCGCGGTCGACGAACCGCTCGCCGGCCGGGCCGTCCGCCACAGGGCGGAGGTGCCCCCCACGCAACCGCAACCGGCCCTGGCCCCGGTCAGCCTCACGCCCACCCCGTCACATGGCTCACTCCGCCCATGGCTCACTCCAGCACCAACAGCACCGCCAGGGCGACAAGGAGGGAGTCGATCCGGTCGAGGAGGCCGCCGGAGCCGGGCAGCCACCGGCCGGCGTCCTTGGCGCGGGCGCCCCGCTTGACCATCGACTCCAGCAGGTCCCCGAGCGGGCCGCCGACCGCCACGGCCACCGCTGTCTGCCACGTCAGGGAGGACAGCACGGCCAGCGTGAGGAGACCGGCCGCGGCCCCGGCCAGCGTGCCGCTCCACCGCTTGGCGGGCGACAGCGGGGAGAGCCGGGGGCCGCCGAGACGGCGACCCGCCGCGTACGCGACGATGTCGGCGATCGACACGGCCACGAACAGGACGAGGCCGAGGGCACCGGACGGTACGAGGCCGGCCAGGACGCCCAGCCACACGAGCCCCAGCAGGCCCGCCCCCAGGCGGCGGAGACCGTGCTCCGCGTCGCCCGAGAGCAGCGGCACCCCGGCGATCGCAAGCGCCCCGGCCGCCGCCACCCGGAGCACCTCCCCGGGGGCCAGCCAGGCAGTCAGGACGAGTCCGACGATCGCCGCGCCCAGCACCGCCCGGTCCATCGGTCCCAGCCGGAGCAGCCCGCCGAACTCCGCCACCGCGACCACACCGACCACGGCCGCGAGCACCGCGATCCCCGGTGGACCGAGCCAGAACGCGGCGGTCACCAGGGGCACTCCGAGCGCCCACACGCACCAGCGGACCATCAGCTCACGGCGCCGGGTCGCCGCCACCGCGACGCCCCCGACCGTCAGTGCCCCGCCGAGGTACGGCACGAGACCGGCGACCGTCGTCACCGGGAGGCCCGCCCCGGCGCGCCCGACACCACCGCGTCCGGCGCGCGCAGCGCGTCCAGGGCGCTCCGGCACGCCGCCACGATCCGCGCGTTCTCCGCCGTGTCGCGGATGGCGATCCGGACGGTCCGCCCCTCGTACGCCGGGGACATCGGCGACAGGTCACGCAGGAACACGTCGTGCCGCCGGCACTCGCGCACCAGCCGCGCCGCGCTCGGTCCGTCCGGCGGCAGGGTCACCGTGAGGAAGTTCGCGACCCCCTCGTCGACCGAGGAGAACCCGTCCAACTCCCCAAGATCGTACGCGAGTTCCCGGCGCATCACATGGGTGCGGGCCCAGCGCTCCGCGTAGTACGCGGGGTCGCGCAGCGCCGTCACGGCAGCCAGCTGGGCCGGCAGGCTCACGGGCCACGGCGGCGTCCAGCGGCGCAGCTCCCCGGCCGTCTCCGGACCGGCCACCAGGTACGCGGCCCGCATCCCCGACAGCGCGTACATCTTCGACAGCGAGGTGCAGACCACGACCCGGGCGTCGGCCGAGGCGAGCCCGGCAAGCGAGTCCGCCGGATCGACATAGCCCAGGTACGCCTCGTCGATCCACCACCGGGTCCGCGCGGGCGAGGCCTCGATCACCGCGCGCAGCGCGTCGGCCGGGGTGTGGCGGCCGGTCGGGTTGTTCGGGTTGACCACCACCACGAGGTCGTACCGTCCGTCGCCGGTCGCGGCGGCGAGCCGGGCCGGGTCGAGCAGCCAGCCGTCCTCCCGGCGCAGCTGGAGCCGGTCGACCCGGCAGCCGATCACCCGCTCGGTGACATGGGCGTACTCCCCGTAGCCCGGATCGAGGATGAGCACCCGGCTCCCCGGTGTCAGCCACCGGCCGAACGCCCGGAAGATCAGATCGGACGAGCCCGCCCCGACGACCAGCGACTCCACCGGCAGCCCGCGGACCCCGGCGATCTCCGCGAGCAGTCCCTCCGCGCCCGTCGGCGGTGAGGTCCGGGCCGCCCACCCCGGATCCGCCGAAAGGGCCGCGCGGACCCCCGGGGACGGCGGGAACCAGGCGTCCAGCACATCCGCCGCGACCACCTCGTGACGGCGGGTCAGCGTCCGGAAGTCGGTGCCGATCGCCGAGAAGAACGCCCCGCCGTGCTCACAGCCGTCCGCACGCGGCGCGAAGGGCACGTCGAGCCGCCAGTCGAGGCCCGTCCGCAGCCGCTCCAGGGTCCGGCCGTGGCGCTCCGCGACCGTCCTCGTCAGCTCGGCCACGGAGCCACTGAGGACCTCGAACGAGACCGCGCCCGAGCGGACCGTGCGCCCCACCGGCCGCAGCCCGGCGGCGAGGTACATGTCGAGCAGCTCCGTGCGTCCCATCGCCACCACCCGGCAGCCGCCCCGCGCCGCGACCCAGCGCAGCGCCGCGTACATGAGGAGCGGCGCCGCCGCGGTGGACCGCCAATGCTCCTCGACGGTCAGGACGCGGATCTCGAACGGCGCCTCCTCGGTCAGGACCGGCAGCTCCTCGCGCGTCAGGTACTTGTCGAGGGAGTAGCGGCCGACCCACGGCGGGGTGAGGCTGACGAAGCCGATCCGCGTCTCGCCGCGCGCGGCCACCAGATAGACGCTGTCGCCGTCGAGTCCGTCGCTCAGCCTTCCCGACGGATCCACCGGATGCTGGCCGAGCTCCTCCGCGTACACCCGGTGGCGCAGTTCGTGGATCCAGTCGTGATCCCGAGACGTGGCAGTGCGAAGCTGCAGGGCGTGGCCCATGCGTATGTCCCCCCTGAGACGGTCCGGCGTTCGCGCCCAGCATGGAGGAGTTCGGCGGACGGCACCTGAGTACGCGTACTCAGCCGGACAGCGGGGGGTGGAAGCGGTCCGGCGAGGCCGACCTCCACCAGGTAGGAGCCCAGCTTCTCCTGGACCGTCTCCCACGCGAGCAGCTGCTTGGACCAATCGGCGTACTCCTCCGAGCCGACCACCGCCACGTTGCCGGTGCGCAGTTCCTCCGCCAGGGCGGTGAAGGCCGACCGGTACGCCTACTACAGCTCCTTCTACCAGGACTTCTACAACCTGGACGAGAACCTGGGCACGCGCATCAGCGAGGAGGCCGTCCGCAACTGGAACGTCGCGGCGGGCGGCGGCGCCCATGCGGCCGCGGCGGCGCCGCTCACCTGGGGCACGGACTTCCGCGCCGACATTCCGAAGATCGACGTGCCGGCTCTCATCCTGCACGGAACGGGCGACCGGATCCTGCCGGTGGATTCCACGGCCCGCCTCTTCCACAAGGCTCTTCCTTCCGCCGACTACGTGGAGATCGACGGTGCGCCGCACGGGCTGCTGTGGACCCACGCGGACGAGGTGAACACGGCGCTGCTCGAGTTCCTGGCCAAGTAGGACCGACCTGTCCGGTCCGTTCGCCCGCCGGTGCCACTGCGGGCGAACAGACCGGACGGCGACCGCCGGGTTCGGGCAGGACCCGGGCTCACACGTGTCTCACATTTTGCAGGCAGACGACTGATCAACCGTTCAATACGTGTGAATACCAGGTATGGTTGCTGTCCGAGACACCCCAGGTGTGCACTTGGGGATACTTCGCACCTTATGGTGTTTGCCTGCCGAGGTGGCCGATTTGCGCGCAAACACAACAGCACCGTGGGTGCGACAACGAATCATCCGACATTCCTGCTTCATGCCACAGAAGGAGTCTTCGATGACAGAGAACGAGCGCTCGCGTCGGCTCGGCACCGATCGTCGCCGTTTCCTGGGTTTCGCGGCGGCTGGTGTCGTCGCCAGTCAGGTTGGCCTGGCCGGCCAGGCTCAGGCGGCATCTACGGGTTCCGGTACCGCGGCCGGGTGGGCGCCGCGGCCCGGCTCGGGCATCCGTCCTTTCCGTCTCAAGGTCCAGCAGAAGGAGCTCAACGAGATGCGACGGCGCATCCGGGAGACCCGCTGGCCTGACCGGGAGACCGTCAGGGACCGGTCTCAGGGCGCGCAACTGGCCAAGATGCGGCCGTTGATGGACTACTGGGGTACCAAGTACAACTGGCGCGACCTTGAGACGCGCCTCAATGCCCTGCCGCAGTACATCACGGAGATCGACGGGCTGGACATCCAGTTCGCGCACATCCGCTCCCCGCATGCCGACGCCATGCCGATGCTGATGACGCACGGCTGGCCCGGGTCGATCGTCGAGTTGCTGAAGATAATCGATCCGCTGACCAACCCCACGGCACACGGCGGGCGTGCCTCCGACGCCTTCCACCTGGTGCTGCCGACCTTGCCCGGCTACGGCTTCTCGGGCAACCCGACCAAGGGCAGGTGGAATCCCGACCGGACGGCGCGCGCGTTCCACGAGCTGATGCTGCGGCTCGGCTACCCGGAATACGTCTCCCAGGGCGGTGACTGGGGTGCGATCATCTCGGAGGTGCTGGCGGTTCAGCAGCCGAAGGGGCTGCTGGGTATCCATGTCAACATGCCCGGTACTGTGCCGGACGACATCCTGCGGCATCTGCGCAACTTCGATCCGGCTCCGGCGAACCTGTCGGCGGATGAGACGAGGGCTTACAACCGACTGCTTCACTTCTACCGCGACGGCTTCGGGTACGCGGCGATGATGAACCAGAGCCCGCAGACGATCGGCTACGCCCTGGCGGACTCTCCGGTCGCTATGGCGGCGTACTACTACGACAAGATCGCGGAGTGGACGGACTCCGACGGAGAGCCTGAGAAGCTCTTCACGTACGACGAGATGCTCGACGCTATCTCGCTGTACTGGCTGACCAACACCGGGGCGTCGTCGTCGCGGCTGTACTGGGAAGGCGCACAGGCCGGCGGCGGACCGTTCAACGCCGTTCCCATTCCGAAGCTTCCGGTCGCGGTGACGGTCTTCCCCGGCGAGATCTACCCGGCGCCGCGGAGTTGGGGTGAGCGGACCTTCGGCAACATCATCCACTGGAACGAGGTGGACAAGGGCGGTCACTTCGCCGCCTGGGAACAGCCGAAGATCCTGACCGACGAACTCCGCACCGCGTTCCGGGTGCTGCGGTAGAACGGCACGGGTGTCCGGGGCTGCGAGCACATCGCCGCCCCACACTCGGTCGCCGACGACAGCGCCGCCAGAATCGGTGAGAGCTCCGGGGCTGCTGCTGAGCCGGCACTGGGCTGCGGGCGGCCGCCACACCTGGTGGGTGCGGCGGCCGTGGGTGGGATCGGCGCGTGGTTCGAGTCAGTCGACCCGGAGCAGGGCGTGCAGCTCGGCGGTGTCGACCATGTGGGCCCGTGAGGGGAGAACTCGATGGAGCAGGACGTCGTGGACTTCGGTGTCTGGGTCGGCGACGCCGTCGGACAGGACGTAGAGCTGGTAGTCGCGGTCGGCCGCGTCGATGACGGTGGACAGGACGACGCCACTGGTACTGATGCCGGAGACCACCAGAGTGGTGATGCCGCGCTCGCGCAGCTGCTGGTCGAGATCGGTGGTGGACATGCCGCCGTAGCGGATCTTGCGCACGATGATGTCGCCGTCCTGGGGAGCCAGGTGCTCGTGGATGGCAGTGGCAGGGTCCTCGTGGTGCATGACACGGTGTTGGGCCAGCGGGGCGAAGGACTTGTTGACGGCCGGGACAGCGTCCCAGTCGGCCTCGGTGAAGCCGACGCGTACGTAGGCGATGGTGCCGCCCTTGGCGCGAACGTCGGCGATGGCCCGTTCCACGCGACCGAGCAGGGCCTCGCGGTCCCCGCCTTCGGGCAGCGCGGCCAGGGTCGCGGGCTGGTAGTCCATGACGAGAAGAGCGGTGCGCGCGGGGTCGAGTGCGGGGGCAGTGCTCACGCGAGTGTCCTCCTTGCTGGTGATGTGCCTGGTCGACGCGGACGTGCGCCGGTGGATCAGCTGCGGCCTGCGGGCTTCAGCGATGAGTTGTGGTGCGTCATGCGTGGCTACGGGACAGTTCCGGCTCGTGCTGCGACGTCTGGTCGCGCCGGGGAAGCAGGAGCGGGGTGGCCAGGATGAGCAGTCCCGCGGCGGTGAGAGCGGTGCGTGGGCTGGTGACGTCGGCGAGCAGCCCGCCGAGCGCGGTGAAGACAGCGATGGACGCCTGCTGGCCGATCGACCAGGCCGACAGGGTGCGGGCGACGAGGTGCTTGGGCGTGCGTTCGAGCCGGTAGGTGGCGAGCACCGGGGTGTACAGGCTCATGTTGATGATGATCGCCAGCTCGACGGCTATCACCGTGACGAGGCCGACGACGCCGGGACGGACGAAGGCCAGGCCGATCAGCCAGATGGCACGCAAGGTGCCGACGGTCCGGAAGACCCGGTCCCGGCCGTAGCGGGCCACGACACGCTGGGCCAGCCGGGAACCGATGAGTCCGCCGAGGCAGGGGGCGGCGAAGGCGAGGCCGTACTGCCAGGGCGAGAAGTCGAGTTGGCGAAGCAGGAGCACGGCGAGCACCGGCTCGGTGGCCATGATCAGACCGGAGACGAGCATGTTGTTGAGGTAGAGCGCCCGCAGACCGGGATCGCCCATGATGTGTCGCCAGCCGTCGAACGCTGCGCCCGCCCGGACCGGGTTCTTGCCGGTCGGTTGCGGTGCTTCCTCCCGGCCGCGGATCGCGGTAATGCCCAGCGCGGAGAGCAGGTAGCTGAGCGCGTCGGCCACCACGGTGGTGACCGGCCCGAACAGGCCGATCGCCGCCCCGCCCAGCGGTGGCCCGACCGCGATGGAGCTCCAGTTCGTGGATTCGAACCGCGCGTTGGCCACGAGCAGGTCGTCCGGCCGGACGAGGGCCTTGAGGTAGGCGCCGCTGGCCGCGTTGAACGCGATCTTGGCCGCGGCGACCACGATCGAGACCACGAGCAGCTGGACGAAGCCGAGTCGGCCGAAGGCGTAGGCGACCGGGATCGTCGCCATGGCCGCAAACCGGGTCAGGTCCATCGCGATCATGACCGGACGCTTGCGCCGGAACTCCACCCACGGCGCGAGCGGCACCGCGATCAGCGCGCCCACCGCAGGCCCCACCGCGGACAGCGCGGACACCTCAGCGGGGCCGGCGTGCAGCACCAGTACGGCGATCAGCGGCAATGCCCCGAACCCCAGCCCGGACCCGTACGCGCTCACCGCGTACGCCGCCCACAGCCAGCCGAACTGCCCGCCCAGCCGTCTCCTGCCCACCATGCTCAGTACGCTCCCTCGACGTCCCAACCGAACAAACCGACGTTGACCGATGAGAGCTAATCGGGCGGCACAACAGCAGGTCAAACAACCACCCTGCCAGCTATGTACAACCATGGGTTGTTCACTAAGGTGGGTCGGCGTGGATCTCGAAGCAGTGCGCACCTTTGCCGCCATCGCGGAAGCCGGCCAGTTCCAGAAGGCCGCCGTCGACCTGTCGGTCACCCAGCAGGCCGTCTCCAAGCGCGTCGCCGCACTGGAGCGCGACCTCGGTGTGCGGCTGTTCACCCGCACACCGCGCGGGGCCGAGCTCACCATCGACGGGCAGGCGTTCCTGCCCCACGCACGCGAGCTGCTGCGCGTCGCCGAGCGCGCGGTCGCGTCCGTACGCACCGGCCGCCGCCCGCTGCGAGTCGACGTGATCAACTCGCGCGGCGCGACGTCGGGCCTGATGCGCGACTTCCACCGCGCGCACCCCGAAATCGACCTGGACGTGCTGATGCTGTTCGAGATCGAGACCGCCGTCGCCGCTATCCGGTCCGGTGCGATCGACGCGTCCTTCCGCGCCGTCGCCATGCCCGGTCGGCCCCTTCCCGAGGGCATCGAGTCCGTCCGGGTGCTCGACGAGCCGCTCCAGCTCCTCACCGGCCCCGCCCACGCGCTGGCGGGCGCCAAGTCGGTGACCGTTGCCGAGTTGGTCGGGCACCGGATCTGGATGCCGGGCATCGTCCCCGGTACCGAGTGGGGCGCCTACTACGACGACCTCGTCGCCGAGTTCGGCCTCACCATCGAAGCGACCGGCCCCAACTTCGGCTCCGACGCGCTCCTCGACACCATCGCCGACACCCCGGCCCTGGCCACCTTCATGAGCGAGCAGACCCGCCTCGTCTGGCCCGCCGGCCACGGCCTGCGCCGCATCCCGGTGACCGACCCGACACCCGTCTACCCGCACTCGCTCCTCTGGCACCGCGACAACCCCCACCCGGCACTGGCCACCCTCCGAGCCCACCTCGCCGCCACAGCGGCCGGCCACGACGCCGCCAGTACTTGGGCGCCGGGCTGGGTGATTCCGCGCTGAACGACGCCGCGTCGTCGATCAGCGCGGCCGGATCGACGGACGGTAACTCGGTGGCAGACGTGGCCATCGGCACACTCCCGCTCTCCCCTCCCTATGCCTCCGCACCGCGAGCTACAGCGACATCGTCTTCGGCCTGCTCACGCTCGCCGGGTTCGCCTACGCTCCGCAGCTGGCGGACCTGCCGGACCGGAAGATGTGGCGCATCGACCACTCGGCCGGCTCTGCCGGGCGCAGGAGGTCAACGGCGGGCGTCGCCGGGGGCGAGCAGGCTGGTCAGCTCCGAGATCGCCTCCGGGGATGGCTGCTCGATACCCGCGCTCTACTGCCAGGTCGCGGTGTCGGGGTCGATGCAGTGGGCGCGCGCGCTGGCGTCGATGATTCGACGGAACCACGTGGCAAGGCCGGCGCGGATGCCGTCGTAGTGGGCAGCAAATGCCGGATCGGCCTCAAACATGCGGCCCAGACAGACCTGCATCTGCCTGGTGAGGGGAAAGTACGAAGCAAAAACTTCGCGGTGCCGCTCGACGAGTTGATTCGCTTCTGGGCTACCAGGTGTGACGCCGGCGTCCATCGCATCCCCGAGGGCGCGGTCGAGGCCGGCAACGGCTTCGGCGATGGCCTGCCATTCCTCCGGACCGCGAGAGGCTGAGCGTTCGGCGTACTGCAGCCATTGGGTCGTGTCTCCGTAGCGCTGACGGGCTTGGGCGGGCCAGTCCGGGTTCCACTGCGGGCCGAAGAGCGCGGCCTGCTGCTCGATGGTCAGCAGCAGGCCGCGCTCGTGGGCGTCGATCATCCGATCCAGTCCGGCGCTGAGCTGCTGGAGGCGGTCGATCCGTTCAGCAACCTGGGTGCGCTGCGCGCGCAATGCGCCGGGCACGTCTGCGGTCGAGTCGTCCAAGATGGCCCGAATCCTGTCCAGGCCGAGACCGAGCTCACGGTAGACGACGATGCGGTGCAGGCGTTCCAGATCACCAGCGGTATAGAGCCGGTATCCGGCAGCCGTGCGCAGCGACGGTCGCGCCAGACCGATCTCATCCCAGTGGTGCAGCGCGCGGACTGTCACGTCCAGACGCGTCGAGACCTGACCGACGGTCAGGCCATCGGCGTCAGTGGCATCAGGCATGCTCCCCATTGTCGCCGCGACCGTCGCCCGGTGGGGTGATCCCGATGGCTTCAAGGTTCCGCGCCTCCTGGCTGGCTGGATCAAAGGGCTTCGCCGCAGTGAAGACGATCCGTGCGTTCTCGGGGGTGATCACCTCCACGTCGCGGGTGTTCCAGGGAGTATCCCGTGGACCATCGACCGAGTTCGGGCGCAACGCACGACAGGCCTCGACAAGGGAATCGACCTGGCTGAGCACGCCCGCGAAACTGAAGCTCATCGCTGGTGGCTGCTCCGGCACGCTCGCCGCGGAGACGAGGAGTACGTCCTGGAACGCCCACCGGCGCAGATGCACAAGCGTGCCGGGGATGCTGAACAGCTCGAAGAACCCGAGCCCCCGAATCCAGAAGTCCACCGACGCCGCCAAATCGCTCGTGGGGATCGTCACGAACGCGGGCATTCCATAGATGCCACGGAACGGCTCCGGCGGAACCGCATCCGGGCCGGGAGCAGGCACGGGACTCATCTCAAACGCGTTGTAGTAGTCACTCATGCACGCCACCCTCCAGCCTCACGCAACGTGAGGGTCAAGCCGTGTCTGTGAATTCGATGCGATCAACGTTGTGGCCGGGTGCAATCAGGCGGCAGTACCAAAGCCTGTGGCGCTCGGCTCCTGGTGGTGGAGCTGGGTGAAGTCGACGTTCAGCTTCGAGCCGTACGCCTCGGGCACAAGGCCGAGTTCGTGGGTGAAGTACTCGCCCCGTGACTCCTCCGCCCCCTGAAGGCGGTGGCTTCTCGCTATGCCGGTTGGGCTTCGCGACGGGCCAGCCCGGCCCGTAGAACGTTCAGGGCACCCACTGTGTCGGCATGCGCGGTGTGGCCGCACACGGTGCAGTGGAACTTCTCCTGGGTGGGCCGGTTCTCCTTGGCGGTGTGGCCGCATGTGGGGCACCGCCGGGAGGTGTTGCGGGGGTCCACGGCCATCACTTCCCGTCCGGCGCTTTCAGCCTAATTCCCCTGTAAGGAGCTCACCGGCCCTCGCCGGTCGGTGAGGTGGTTCGAACGGGTTGTGACGCCTGCACCCCACCGGGCCGTCCAGGTCTCCGACGAGCACGGCTGCGCAACCCAGCTGGCGGGTGGTGGTCTCGTAAGTTCCGGTGGATACCTCTCAACGTCACGGCCAAGATGCCTTCGAGCGGTGCCATCCGGTGCTCTCGTGGCCGCCACCCACCCAGCGCTGACGCTGCTGGCGGTTGTGTGGGCTCCGGACGCACGCCTTCTTTCAGCCCGGCCATGATGTCTCCGCCAAGATCGGCGGCGTTCGGCCCCTTCACGGCCACCAGCGGCGTCAACACCATTTGCTTGATCACTCGTTGGAGTTGGTGGTTCGAGCCCGTCGCACGGTGATCTCTTGCAATCCCCGAGCCGTCCGAGCTCTGGGAACAGACCGGGGCCCGTGCGGTGAGCTGGTGCCACGAACGGCTTGTGAGGTGTCGGCCCGTTCCTTGATCGAGGCCTGGAATTAGGTCGCTGCGTGGCCCCGCATGCGCTCGTGACCAGCGCAAACACCCGCACTTCGAGGAGGGAAAGTTGATCTACTGCGGCATCGACTGGGCCGAGAAGACGCACGACGTCGCCCTGGTCGACGACGACGGCACGCTCCTGGCCAAGCGCCACATCACCGACGACGCGGCCGGCTACAAGATCCTGCTGGAACTGCTCGCCGAGCACGGCGACACCGAGGACAACCCGATCCCGGTCGCCATCGAGACCTCCCGCGGCCTGCTCGTCGCGGTCCTGCGGACCGGGAAGCGCCAGGTCTACGCCATCAACCCGATGGCCGCCGCACGCTACCGCGACCGCCACGCGGTCACACGGAAGAAGTCCGACCCCGGCGACGCCCTCGTCCTGGCGAACATCCTCCGCACCGATATGCACGCCCACAGGCCGTTGCCCCAGGACAGCGATCTCGCCCGCGCCATCGCCGTCCTCGCCCGCGCCCAGCAGGACGCCGTCTGGAACCGGCAGCAGCTCGCCAACCAGCTCCGCTCGCTCCTGCGCGAGTACTTCCCCGCCGCCCTCGACGCCTACCTGCACTGGCAGAACGGTCTCTGCCGCCCCGAGACCCGCGTGCTGCTGGAGCTCGCCCCCACGCCCTCGCGGGCGGCCCGGCTGTCGCTCGCGCAACTGCGCTCGGCGCTCAAGCGCGCCGGCCGCCAGCGCCGGATCGATACCGACGCCGAGCGCATCCGCGAGGTCCTGCGGGCCGAATACGCGCACCAGCCGCCGCTGGTCGAGGACGCGCTCGGCAAGCAGATGCTCGCTCTGCTGCGGCAGCTCGACGCCGCCTGCACGGCCGCTGACCAGCTCGCCGAGGCGGTGGAAGAGGCTTTCCCCCAGCATCCGGACGCCGAGATCATCCTGAGCCTCCCCGGGCTCGGCACCCAGCTCGGCGCCCGGATCCTCGCTGAGATCGGGGACGACCACGCCCGCTTCGCCACTGCCCGCGGTATGAAGGCCTACGCCGGTGCGTCCCCCATCACCAGGGCGTCCGGCAAGAAGTCCAGCATCACCAGACGCTGGGTGAAGAACGACCGGCTCAACCACGCCGGCTACCTGTGGGCCTTCGCCTCACTGACCCACTCACCGGGCGCAAAGGCCCACTACGACCGCCGCCGCGAGGCCGGGGACTGGCACGCCGCCGCTCAGAGAAACCTCTTCAACAAGATGATCGGCCAGCTCTACCACTGCCTCCAGAAGCACATCCTGTTCGACGAGAACCTCGCCTTCCCCACACAACTTCTCGAAGCTGCTTGACGACTTAGCTCCGTGAGGTGTCTTGGCGGTCAAGATCACGAGGAACACCCCCCAACCGGCATCATTGATCGAACGGTTCAGCCCGGCTTTGCCCGCGGCTCCGTTGGGCAGGAAGCTGCCAGGCCGGCCAGGGTCGGGCTTCGGTGCGGGTGCCCGGCTCATGTTGCGGATCTTGAGGTCTTCGTGCGCGATGAAGTCGTGTTCGCGTACGAGGTCGAGCGCGGTTTTGTGCGCATGGTTCGGGGCCGGGCTGCCAGATGTCTCCGTGCCGTGTGCGGACGGCGTCGGGCAGTGGCGCGAGCCCGAGCCGAAGGTCAGCCGGCGCGACCCCTCTGCTGCCCGCCGCGCTCGCCTTCGAGAAGCGCGAGGGACTGGCCGAGGCGACTCTCTCTACCTGGACCCCGAGGGAATCCTGCTCACTGAGAAGCTGGAGCGTGGCACGCTCACCCAGACGCAGTGGAACGAAGCGGCCGGCCGGCTTCTCGGCACCCAGCCGGACAACCTGATGGGCCGCATCTTCGCCGACCTGCGTCCCGAGACCTCGGTGATCGCCGCGGCCGCCGCCGCGCGCCTGGCCGGAGTGAGGATCGGTATCCTCTCGAACTCCGTCGGCCTGCTCCCGTGGAACTTGTACGACGGCTACGAGCTGGAGAGGCTCTACGACGCCGTGGTGCTGTCCGAGGTCCACGGGACGCGCAAGCCCGAACCGCAGATGTACCGGCATGTGCTCGACGAACTCGAACTGCGGGCCGAGGACTGCGTGTTCGTCGACGACACCGAGCAGTACCTACCGCCCGCGGCGGAACTGGGATTCGCGACCGTCCACGCCACGGACCCCGCCCGGACGGTCGCCACCCTGGAAACCCTGCTCGGCATCCCGCTGACCGGCAAGGACCCCGACCGGGTCACTGCATGAGGAGACGCATATGAAACTGGGCCTGGCCCTTCCGACCTTCGGTCCCGACGCCCAGCCGGAAGGCATCCTGCGCGTCTGCCGTACCGCAGAGGAGATGGGATACGACTCCCTGTGGACGGGTGACCGCGTGCTCGCCCCCCGCGTGCCCGGAGCTCCCTACCCGAGCAGCGACGGCACTTCGGGCAGACGCTCGCCACCCTGGCCGAGCGCGTCGATCTGGCCGGCCGCTTCTTTGCAGGGGTCCGCCGCGGCTGACGGCGCTCGGTCCCCGTCCCCCGTCCCCGTCAGCGAGGCCAGCCGGTTCCGGCTGGCCTCGAACCGGCTGGTGTCGAAGCGATCAGTGGCGGTGCTGTCCACGCGGACCACCCTAGGCGGCTACCCGACCGGCTTCCCAGCGGACGCGACGGCGTTTTCGGCGGTCGCGTCCGGCGCGGCGGCCAGGCGGTGCTTGCGCTTGGGCATGTAGAGGGTCGGGTGCGCGGTGGCCCACCGGGAGAGCTCGACGAGGCCCGACTTGATCCGTGCGATGTTCCGGCCGCCCATGTGCTTCTGCTTTGCCTGCCCTTCGTTGTCGACCATCTGCCAGATCGCGTCCTGCCGCCCGAGGCTGATGTGGTTGTACGTGTAGACCAGCTTGGCGTTCGCGATCTTGCGGCCGGTCAGGTGTCCCACGATCGACTCGATGGCCTGCTGGCTGGTGCAGGCGGCCGAGGAGCAGGACATCGGCAGCAGCCGGCCGTTGTCGCCGATGGCGTAGGCGCTGTCGCCGATGGCGTAGACGTTCGGGTGCGACACCGACCGCATGGTGCGGTCGACGACGATCCGACCGTCCTCGGTGACCTCCAGCCCGCCGGCGGCGGCGATGGGATCGACCGCGAACCCGGCCGTCCACACGGTTGCGTCGGACGCCAGAGCGGAGCCGTCGGCGCACAGCACCCGCGCCGCTTCGACGGCTTCGACGCAGGTGTGTTCCAGGACGGTGACGCCCAGCCGGTCGCAGGCCCGGCGCAGGTGGCCGCGGGCTCCGGCGGAGAGCCGGGCGCCCAACTCGCCGCGGGCGATCAGCGTCACCGACAGCCCGGGCCGGGACTCGGCGATCTCGGTGGCGGTCTCGATACCGGTCAGCCCGTCGCCGACGACCACCACACTTCCGCCATCGCCCCGCCTGCCCAGGCTGTCCAGGCGCTCGCGCAGCCGCAGCGCCGAGTGAGGTTCCCCCGCTGCGCGGGAATGGCTGACTAGCTGGTCAGAGCGGGTTGACGTGGTTTCAGATTCACTGGTTCGGTCGCTGCCTGGCTGGCGTAGTGCTTCTCTTCGAACTCGATGGGGCTGAGGTAGCCGAGGCGCTTCTGGATGCGGCGGGGGTTGTAGAAGCCGTCGATGTACTCGAAGAGCGCGAGGTTGGCCTCGGCTCTGGTGTCGAAGGTCCGTCCGCGGATGCACTCCGTCTTGATCAGCATCCACAGGTTCTCCGCCAGGGCATTGTCGTAAGAGTCGCCGACCGAGCCCATGGACGCCTGGACACCCGCTCTGACCAGCCGTGTTGTGAGCTTGATAGACGTATAT
>NZ_JBFBCG010000108.1:0-18344 GCF_040683105.1 Streptomyces sp. NPDC051020
TCGACAGCGGCAATGCCATGCGCGGCGAGGAGCTCACCGGCCGGGCGTACGACACCGTCGGGGCCCTCGGCGTCGCCCTCGCCCATCAGGGTCAGCCGTTGCGGTGTGCGGTCGCGCGGCGGCGCAGCACCAGAGTGCCCGCGCCCCCGAGCAGGGCCGCGGCGGCGACCGAACCCGCGACGGCGGCGGTGGTGTTGCTCGTCGTGCCGATCGGACGCTCGCCCGCGGCCACGCCGCCACGCGGCTCGGCGGAGCCACCCTTCGAGCGCACGGCCGGGGTCGCGCTGGGCGTGTCGCCCGCGGCCACGCCGCCACGGGGCGCCACCGAGGGCCCCACGCCAGGCGCGGGCCTGCTCGGCCCGGCTTCCAGAATGGGCGCCGGGGTCCGCTCGGTGGACGTCACCGAAGGGCTGGGCGTTGCGTCGGCAGGGACCGATGCGAGGGCCGTGGCGGAGGGGAGGAGTACTGCGCCCGCCGCGACGGCGGTGAGGACGGCGGTGCGCAGGGTCGGACGGGGACGGTGGGACATACGTGGCTCCAGTTCCAGCCCGGCCTTGGTGGTGCCTGGATGCCGATTCGCACCAGGCGCCGGGCATGCCGTCAGCCTCGCGTGAACTTATGAAGAAGCTGTCAGATCGCTGTGGTCATCGCATCAGCCCCGATGGTGCAGGGCGGCCTCGTCCGGACGGTCGGAGGGCTTCGGTGGCCCGCCCGCCGGTGTGGGATGCGGACCCGTCGGCAGGCGCAGCGTGAAGACCGAGCCCTTTCCCTCCGTACTCGCGGCGCTCACCACGCCACCATGCGCCTCGGCGAGTTTGCGGACGATGGCCAGGCCGAGACCGCTGCCGCCGGTGCGGCGGCTCCGCGACTTCTCCGCGCGCCAGAAACGGTCGAAGACGTACGGGAGGTCCTCGGGCGAGATGCCGCTGCCGGTGTCCTCGACGTCCACGACCACCTCGTCACCTGACTCGGAGCCGTACGCGCGCAGGGTCACGTGTCCTTCCGGAGGTGTGTGGCGTACCGCGTTGGACACCAGGTTGCCGAGGGCCTGCCGCAGCCGTACCGGGTCGGCGGTCAGGGAAAGAGGAGAGGGCCCGGGGTCGGCCGTGCGTACCGTCAGAGTCACTTCGGCCGTCTCGGCGCGGGCCTGGTGAGCCGCGGCGACCTGGCCGAGGAGGTCGTCGATCCGTACCGGCGCCGGGTGCAGACGCAGCGCGCCGGCGTCGGCCGCGGCCAGGTCCTGAAGGTCGTCGACGATGTGCTGCAGCTGAACGGCCTCCTCCAGGAGCGAGGAGACGAAAGCCGCGTCGAGTTCGGCCACGCCGTCCTGCGTCGCCTCCAGCCAGCCGCGGATATTGCTCAGCGGGGTGCGCAACTCGTGGGCGACATCGCTGACCATCACCTTCCGCTGTTGCTCAAGGCGTGCACGATGCGCCGTCATATCGTTGAAGGCGGCGGCCAGTCGCCCGATCTCGTTGTCCGCGGTGACCGGTACGGGCGCCGATTCCTCGCCGTCCCGCATTCGCTGGGCGGCACCGGTGAGTGCCTGCAACGGCCGTACGAGCCGGACTCCTGCCAGCACCGAGGCGCCGACGGTGAGGGCGAGGACCAGGGTGGCGACACCTGCGATACGGGCGGTGTTCGCCGGTGAGAGATCGAAACCGGGGACGGTGGCGCCGCCCGCGTCCCCGATGAACAGCAGTGCGGGCGAGGCGACGTACGAACTGAGCTGCTCGCGGCGGGCGGCGCCGACGCACGACGCGATCGCCCGGTCGTTGTCGCTGCTCTGGACGGTCGGCGCCGGGACGGGGGTGGCGGTGGAACGTCGACGGACCGGGCCCGCGCTCGGTTCCGGCTCGGGGTCTGGGCCCCAGGAGAGGTCCAGGCGCAGGTGCACGGCTGCACGGCCCTGGCGCTCCAGGCAGGCGGCGGCCAGCTTATTGAGCGCGTCGAGTGCCTTCTTCTCGGTTCCGGTGGGTCTGTCCAGCGCGTCGGTCGAGCATCTGGTGCCCAGGATCCGGTCGGGGTCGTTGCCGACGATCTGGATGCGGGGGCGCCCGCTCGGTTCCTCGACGACGTCCGAGGCGACCCCGGCGTCGTTCAGGCACGCCACGCCCCGGTCGGCGGCGCGACGCAATTGCGTACGTTCGGCCGGGGGCAGGCGGAACGGTCCGACGGCCCGCGGGTCGACGCGGTCGGCCGCGGTGCCGGTCGCTCCGGAGGACTGCGCTGCCAGAGCTGTGTCCACGGAGAGCGGGTCGACTATGGCCGACGCCTGCGTGGGAAGCGCGGGCGGGGGCGCCCCGGTCGCGGAGTCGGCGATGATCTCCCGGCTCTGGGTGGTCAGGGCGATCCGGCGGCCCGACCGCGTCGCCAGGTCGCGCACCGTCTTGTCGACGCCGTCCCACTGGGAATGACCCGCCGCGTAGCCGAGCAGCTTGGTGTAGATCCGGGCATCCGCGGTGAGGTTCTGGCCCTGCTCCTGCTTGATGGCACCGGAGGTGGTCTGTACGGCGAGCCAGGCGGTGGCCGCCACCGAACAGGCCGCCACCAGCGCCGATACGGCCAGCAGCCGCACGAGCAGACTCTTGCGGAGCGGCAGTCGCCGGCGGTCCGGCCGGCCACGGCTACGCACGCGACGCGCCCCTTGTGGGGTCGGTCAGTTTGTACCCGACTCCGAAGACGGTGAGCAGCCGGGACGGCTTCCGCGGGGCGGGCTCGATCTTCTTGCGCAGGTTCATGATGTGCACGTCGACCGTGCGGTCGCTGATGTACCGGTCGAAGCCGTGCAGCTCCTCCAGGAGCCGCTGCCTGCTGAAGACCCGGTCGGGCTCGGCGGCCATCGCGGCGAGGATGCGGAACTCGCCCGGCGTGCATTCCACCGACATACCGTCGACCGAAATCTCGTGCCGGGCAGGGTCGACTCTGAGTGCGCCCACGGAGAGCACCTCATCAACGGCGTCCGGGGAGGGGTTCACCTGTCCTGGCCGATTCGTGCGGCGCAGGAGCGTACGGACCCGGGCCATCAGTTCGCGCGGGCTGTACGGCTTGGTCATGTAGTCGTCCGCTCCCAGGTCGAGACCCAGCAGCAGATCGTCCTCGGTGGTCCGGGCCGTCAGCATCAGCACCGCCAGTTCCCGGTGCTCGGCGCGCAGGACACGCACCACATCGAGCCCGTCCGCCCGCGGCATCATCACATCGAGCACGAGCAGGTCGGGCTGCCCGTGCCGCACCTCGTCGAGCGCGGCGAGACCGTCCCCGACGACGGTGACCGCGTGGCCCTCACGTTCGAGGTAACGGCGTACGAGTTCGGCCTGCTTCTCGTCGTCTTCGGCGACGATGACGTTTGCGCACACCCGGACGATCGTAGAGGAGTTCGGTTCGCGGCCCTGGCCCGGCGGGAAGCGGACCTCGCCCGCTCCGAGTCGCTCCGTCTCTGCGCGCTCTCCGCCCCCGTGGGCAAGCTCTTGCCGTACCGGCCGCCCCGCCCCCGGGGTGAGGCGAGTGCCCGGACGATCACGGCGGTGGAGAACAGGATCGGTTCGCGAGGGTGGTTCGGGGCCGCTAGCGTGCGGTCGGACGGCGACCGTACGACAGGACAGGCAGGGCCGGTGTGATGCGGATGTTCTTCGCGCCCGAGGAGACCGAGGAATACGAGGCAGCATGTTCGCTGCTGATCCACCGGATGGGTCAGTGGGCCCGGGAGCGCGGCGAGAGCGTGGACCCCTTCGTCGTCGAGGCGGCGCTCGATTATCGCCATCGAGGTACCTGCGACGGGCGACTGGGGCTGTGGGAGCCCCGGCACATCGAGGCGTATCTGCTGGACTGGCTGCCGCGCACGATCACCGTGCTGCCCGGCGAGGAGACGGCGGATGTGCCCGGCACGCTCGCAGCCCTGCTGCGCTACCTCGATGCGATGGGCCTCAGCGACCCGCGCGGGGCCTCGCTGGCCGACAACCTGGCTGCGATCGAGACCCTCGCACCGCGGCACGCCCCCGCCATGGCTGACCGCGGCCGCTGGGGAATGGCGAAGTTCTGGACGACCACCGCAGCCGAGCAGGGTGTCGACATCCACGATCCGGCGGCGCTTCAGCGCTTCGTGGAGCGGGCTCAGCGCGGCGAGGTGACGTACGACCAGGAGACGCTGGACGAGGTGGTGCGGAACCATCTGACGCGCGGCCCGGCAACCGTGACACGCGCCGAACCGCAGCTGCCGGTCGTGCTGCCCGGGGAGAACGAGCTGCGTGCACTCGCCGAGACGTCCCGTGCGCTGCGGTGGCTGCGGGGCATCGCCGACTGGGCGGGCCGTGAGGGGCGCGTACTCACCGCGACGGGCAGCCTGCGGATGGCGGACGCGCGCGCCCTCGTCGCCGAGCTGGGGACGGGCGACGCGGTGGAGACGGTGCGCTCCTCCACGCAACTGCCGCGACTGGGGCTTGCCGTCGAGTGGGCGAAGAAGGCCCGGCTGGTACGGGTGGCCAAGGGGCGGCTGTATGCGGTCGCCAAGGCGGAGCCCCTGCTGAAGGACCCGCTCGCGCTGTGGCGGCGCGCCTTTGAGACCTTCTCCGAACTGCGCGGACCACTCCTGGGCGCCCGCGGCGGCCGACACGTCGAGTCGATGCTCTTCGACAGCTTCGAGGACGCCGTGCCGGATGTCCTGAACACTCTCTACAGCCTGCCGTACGCCATGCCCTGGCCCCGGCTGCGCGACTCGCTGCACCTGGGCTACCGCGCCGAGTACGACCTGACCGGGCCATACGCCTGGCGCAGGGAGCTCGGACACGCGGACCGTGATCTGCGCACCGCACTGGACGTGTTGGAGGACCTGGGCGCGATCGAGCGGCACGAGGGCATGGCCGACAAGGTCTTCCTCGACCTGCCACTGGAGGAGCCGGCGCTGCCGCCCGCCGGGATGCCGCCCGAGCTCGCCGAGCTCTTCGGCGCCGTCGCCGGTGGGCAGGGGGAGAACGAGGACACCGAAGAGCGGACCAAGGCAAAGCGGGCGGAACTCGCCGACGGACCCGTCGAGTTGATCCGTCTCACCGCCCTCGGGCACGACTCCGTACGCCGTCGGCTGCTCGCCGAGGGGCGTGATGCCCCGCTCGTCGGTGAACTCGCCCACGCCCCCGCCGCCGGGCTTCTCGGCGTCATCGCCGAGCACTACGACCCTGACGCCGCCCGCACCGAACTCGCTGCCTGGACCGCCGCCCAGGAGAGCCCCGGCGAGGCGCTGGAGAAGCTGACCGACGCGGTGCGCACCACCCCGTTCCGTACCCGCGCCGAAGCCATGCTGGACACCCTCGCCGAGGCGCACCCGGACGGCGAGGCCGTGCTGCGCGGCCTGCGCGGCGACCCGCTCCTCGCACCCACCGCCCTGAGTGTCCTGGTACGCCGGGAGGTCCTCGATGCCGAGGACCTCACCGAGCCCGAGAGCCTCCTCATGGTCGCCGAGAGTCTGCTCCAGCTCCTGGAGGCAGCGGGCCCCGAAGGCTTCCTCGAAATCCTGGGAGGCCAGGAACTCTCCGCCCGTGAGGCTCTTGAAGCCGCCCTCGTATCCGGTCACCCCGACCGGTCGGGCCTGACGGACCTGAAGGCGGTCGCCGAGCAGGCCCGTCGACAGCCGGCTGTGCGTCTGGGCCGCGGCCATCAGCGGCGCCGACCAGGCGGAGGAGGCAAGGGCAAGGGCCGCAAGCGGCGGCGGTGACGCCGCTGCGGGGCACTTGGCGCAGGCGAGCTAGTAGTGCTTGGTCAGGTCGGTTGTGGTGGTGCGTGTCTGTTGGGTTCGGGTGGCGTTGAGAGTGTGTGACTCCGGACGAGGTTGCGTCTGCGCGTGGTGAGTTGGAGGCGTTCGCGGCGGAGGTGTTTGAGCCGTTCGCGCGGAAGGATCAGCGTCGGTGGGGGCAGGTCTACCTGCGGGGGCTGCTGACCGACGGGCGGCGCAAGTCGGTCGAGCCGATGGCGGCCCGGCTGGGTGAGGACGGGAATCGGCAGGCGCTGGCCAATTTCGTGACCACCAGTCCCTGGGATCCGGCGCATGTGCGGGCCAGGGTGGCCTGGAGAATGGAAGCGGCGATCCGGCCGTCCGCGCTCATTTTCGACGGCACGGGGTTCTTGAAGGACGGCAGCGCTTCGGCGTGTGTGTCGCGGCAGTACACCGGCACGGCGGGCAAGGTCACCAACTGCCGGGTCGGCGTCTCGCTGCATCTCGCCCGTGACCACGCCTCGGCGGCGGTCAACTGGCGTCTGTTCCTGCCCGAGAGCGGGTGAGTCGGAGGCGCTGGGCGCGGCCCCGGGTGGGCGGCGCATCCTGAAGGCGGTGCGACGTCTGCCCGCGCTGTCGCGCCGCCCGGTCAAGGACCGGCCGCTGCTGCCCCGAGACGTCGACGCCGACCTGGTGCCCGCGATGTGGAAGCGGGCGGTGTTCTCCAACGCCGAACTGCCCCAGGGCTCGGTCGACCGCGACGCGTACGTGGTGTGCGTGCTGGAGCAACTGCACCGTGCCCTGAACCGGCGCGACGTATTCGCGGCCCCGTCGAACCGGTGGGCCGAGCCGCGCGCCCGGCTGCTGGACGGCCCACGGTGGGAGGCGATGCGCGCGGACGTCCTGGCGGGCCTGTCCCTGACCGAGGACGCGGGCGAGCACCTGGCCCAGCTCACCCGCGGGCTCGATGCGGCGTGGCGGCAGATGGCCGACCGCCTGGATGAAGCCGGCGACAACGCGAAGGTGGAGATTGTCGTCCCCGAGGGCGGGGGACGTGCCCGGCTGTCGGTGGACAAGCTCGGCGCAGTGAGCGAGGACGTGGCCCGGCTCTCTCCGCTCAAGGACCGGCACTTCAACTTCCTGGGCCGCTATCTGTTCAACATCAAGGCCAGCGGCCCCGGCCGGGGCCTGCGCCCCTTCCGGGACCCGGACGCCGTCGAGGACTCCGATGAGGAAGAGTTAGGAGGCTGCGCACGCGGCGGGGCCCCGGTCTGGCGCCGGGGCTCCGTGGTGGGTAGAGGAAATCAGTTGCAGCAGTCGCATCCGGGACGGCAGCCGCACGCGTCCGTCTCGGTGGACGGCGCCACTGCGGGCGTGGGTGCGCAGCAGCCCTTGCCCTGCCAGGCGTCGCGGCCCTCCTTCACCGCGACGGCGGCGATGATGAGCGCGGCGATCGGGTCGGCCCACGACCAGCCGAGGGTGGCATTGAGGACCAGGCCGACCAGCAGCACGGCCGACAGGTAGGTGCACAGCAGCGTCTGCTTGGAGTCGGCGACCGCGCTGGCGGAGTCGAGTTCACGTCCGGCCCTGCGCTGGGCGGCGGACAGAAACGGCATGATCGCCAGCGACAGGGCCGCGATGACGATGCCGGGGATCGACCGATCGGCCTCGCCGGTCCCAGCCAGGGCGCGGACGGCGTCGACGGTGACGTACGCGGCGAGCGCGAAGAAGGAGACGGCGATGATCCGCAGGGTCGTCTTCTCCCGGGCCTCGCGCACCGCGTGCTCGCGGGCGGAGAACTGCCATGCGACCGCAGTGGCGGAGGACACTTCGATGACCGAGTCGAGGCCGAAGCCGACCAGGGCCGTGGAGGAAGCGATCGTGCCGGTGGTGATGGCGACGATCGCCTCGATGACGTTGTAGGTGATGGTCGCGGCGACCAGCAGCCGTATCCGGCGCGTGAGCACATCACGCCGAGTCGGGCTCGAGCCGAGGGACGGGGATATCTCGGCGGCCATCAGCAGCAGCCCTTCGTCTCGGCGTCCGGGCACGTCCGGTCGGTCTCGACGGCGACCACAGCGGTGCGCAGGTCGTCGAGCGCGTGGCCAAGGCGTTCGTCCGCCAGCTCGTACCGGGTGCGGCGGCCGTCGGGAACGGTGACGACCAGCCCGCAGTCGCGCAGGCACGCCAGGTGGTTCGACAGCCGGGTGCGGGAGATCCCGAGGGCGTCGGCGAGGTCGGCCGGGTAGGCGGGGGCATCGCGCAGGGCGAGCAAGATGCGGCAACGGATCGGGTCAGCCAGCGCCCGGCCGAAGCGGGTCAAGGCATCGAGATCGGTGGCGAGACTCAACATGGACGCCACGATACACAGATGATTGAATTCAGAAAATCCTGAACTGTGGAGGTCTTGCTGTGCCCCGCCGCACCCCCATGCCCGCGCCCCTGCGCGCCGCGTATACCGCCGAGATGGACACCGCCCGCACCCCGGGCCCGCTGCCGGTGCGCTGGCGTGCCGCCGAGCGCGCGCACATCCTGTCCCAGCCCTGGCCCGGCCCCCACACCCGCACCCACGCGGTCATGCTCCGCCTCGCCGTGCACGGGGGAGACCTCCGTGAAGTCCTCGGCCAGCTCGTGCGCCTGGCGGTGGCCGCTCCCGGCTCGGCGGCCGGCCGCTACCCGAGCGGGAACACCGGCCGCGCCCGCGTCGGGCTGACCACCCCCATGTCGATCCCCGCCGACCTGGCGGCACAACTGCGGGCGGCCGGTATCGCCCTGGCGCCATAGCGATCTTCAAAAAAACCATCGCTGCCCGGGCACGCGGGCCCGTTCGCCCACCTGGGCAGGGATTCCGATTCCGTGGCCTCTGCGCCGAAGCCCGCGCTGACGCACACTGGAAGCGCATGCAGGCGCCTGATGGCCGAGGAAGGTGATCGGCGTGATGTGGTACGACGGCGGCTGGGGCTGGGGCGGCTAGTTATGACCGTGATCATGGTGCTGTTCTGGGGCCTGGTGATCGCCGGTCTCGTCGCACTCGTCCATTACCTCACCAGCACCCACCGCAGCCACCAGGCAGGCCTGCCGCCCCCGTCGGCTGAGTCGAGGCAGGGAAGCAGACGAGCCGAGGACCTGCTCGCCGAGCGGTTCGCCCGCGGGGAGATCGACGAAGACGAGTACAAACGGCGGCTGGCCCTACTGCGGGAGCATCGGTGAGTGCGAACCGCCGACGCCAACGTGGCTGGCCGTCGCCGGGGCCGTCGCCGCGCTAGTGCTGGGCATCGCCACCACGATGGCGCTCGCCGCCACCGGCGCCTTCCGCAGCGCGGCTCCCGCAGCCTGGCGGGCGCCGGGCGTGCAGTGCAGTGCGCCTGCCCTGCGAGGCCACTCGGTGGACGTGACCGCGGACGACATGGGGCAGGGCATGATGGGCGGCGGATACGGCATGCGCATGATGCGCCTGGCAGCCCACCCGGCCGTGGTCCCCAGCGGTGTGACCTCGCTACGGGTATTCAACACCGGTGTCCTGACGCACGAGGTGATTGTGCTGCCGCTGCCGCCGGGCCAAGGCATTGGGGAGCGTCCCACCGGTCCGGACGGGAAGATCGACGAAGCGGGCAGCCTGGGTGAGGCGTCCCGCAGCTGCGGGGCGGGCGCCGGCGACGGCATCGCCTCCGACGCGATGGCGTGGACCACGCTGGCCCTGCAGCCCGGCCGGTACGAGCTGGTGTGCAACTTCCCCGGCCACTACATGGCCGGGATGTACGCCGAACTCGATGTCACCAGCCGGTAGCAGGCGATCGACGTGACGGTCGACGCGGTGATGAACCTGGTCGTGAGGCCCTTAATGAGCGGATGATGGTTCTCAGAAATGAGTAGTTCTGAGAGACTGCAGCCCCCCACCGAACCATGTTCGGTTTGCCCCTGATCCCCGTTCTCGCAATCTCTTGCAAAACAGCTATCGCACAATGCCCCTCGCGAAAAGTTCTGCGACATGCCAGAGCTCGCCGAACCGGCCGCAGCTTTCGAACAGTTCGACTGTCCGACCTGTGAGGTGCCCGCCGAAAGCGCCTGCCGCACCCGCGGCGGCAAGGTCGCCCCGAAGTACCACACCCCGCGCTTCACGCTCGTGCCCCAGCTCCGCGCCGAACTCGAAGTCCGCACCCCTGCCGACCGCGGCCCCGGCCGCGCGTGGGAGACGGGCCCGGCGATCGAGCCGCGGTGCCGGAGGCCGTGACCAAGCCCACGATGGTGGGGTATGCCCGTTGCAGTACGGCTCAACAAGAACTCCAGAGCCAGCTCGACGCCTTGGAAGAGGCGGGCTGTGATCCGGTCTTCTCGGAGAAGATCAGCACCCGGGTCAAGGTGAGGCCGGAGTTCGTCAAGGCGATGGACTTCGCCCGCACCATCAAGAAGGCCGTCCCGCACCAGCGGGTGATCTTCACGGTGCACGAGATGAAGCGCCTGGGCCGCGGTGCCGCCGAGCTGCTGACCATCCCCGAGGACCTGCGCCACCACGACATCCAGCTCGAACTCCTCACCGGCCCCCTTCAGGGGATGTACGACCCGTCCGGGCACGGCGCCGCCCTGTTCGTGTTCTTCGCCGGCATGGCGGAGTCCGAGCGCGAGTACATCCGGGAGAAGTCCCTGGAGGGCCAGGCGTCCGCCCGCGAGCGCGGCCGACATGGCGGGCGCCCCAAGGTCATCGACGACGACATGGCCGCGTACGCCCGCAGCTTGCGGGTCAACGGGGTCCCCGTCCCCGAGATCGCCCGCAAACTGGTCATCACCTCGGGCAAGAACCAGGGCAAGCGGCCCTCGGTAGCCACGGTCTACCGCATCCTCGCCGAGGACGCCGACAGGGCCGAGTGAGCCCGGACGCCTTCAGGGCTTCAAAATCAACTCATTGCCCCTTTGACGCGTATCTGGGGACCGGCGCGAATGGCATCTGATGCGAACTGGAGGCTTTCTGCGCCGCGTTGGTCGGGCGGGCGTCGGGAAGCCGCTGATCAGGGGATAGGGGCCCTGTCATGTGCCTGCGGAGACGGTAGCCGAAGGGCCGGGGTCGCGTCGTTCCACTTCGCTCGATCGGATGGCTGACCTGCTGTTCCTCTCCGGGCTTCGCATCCGATGCGAGATTCTCGCGCCGAATGCGATCTACGGAGCGTGACGGATTTGGCGAGCAAGGATGGAACGGCCCCGGGGGCCGTGCGACTGCACCTGGCCGATGGGGTGCCGCTCCTGCTTCCGGAGGAGCAGGTCTTCACCGGCCGGATGATCCTCTACCACCTTGGCGAACTCACCCTGCGGATCGGCACGGTGACTGACCCTGGCGACCACTCACGGTCACCATGAGCACTCAACAGCCGAGGAATACGTGACTCCCGATTACGCGAGGTCGCCAGTTTCACACCCCTGGAGGAACTCGCGGGATGTCGCACACCCTGTGCGCCGTGAAGGGATCCGGGAACGCTCCCGCACCGGTCGAGGCGGAGTCCGGCCGGCCTGCTAGCTTTGCCCGATCGAACAAGAGGCCCGGGTGCGATCCCGCGGCCCGGGCAGGGCGGCGGTGGAAACCTTGGGCGTACCCCTCCACTGGCTGATCAGCCGCCCCGAGCTGCGGCTGACAGTGCTGGCCGGGCGGGACGGGCTCGATCGGGAGGCCGTCTGGGCCCACAGCATCGATCTGGCCGACCCCGTTCCCTGGCTGAGCGGCGGCGAACTGCTGCTCACCACCGGACTGCGACTGCCGGAAGCGGAGGCCGGGCAGCAGGCGTACATCCAGCGGTTGGCGGATGTCGGCGTGGCCGCAGTCGGCTTCGGCACGGGACTCTCGCACCGGCACGTTCCCGCGGCCGTCGTGGACGCGGCCGACAAGGTGGGACTGCCCCTGCTCGAAGTGCCGCTGCCCACGCCGTTCGTCGCGATCACCAAGGCAGTGATGGAACGCCTGGCCGAGCTGCAGTACGAGGGAGTCGTAAGGGCCTCCCGCGTCCAGCCCCGGATGACCCGGGCCGCGCTGCGCGACGGTGCCAGGGCCGTCGTACGGGAACTGGCCGTCTCGACGCACGCCACGGTGCTGTACCTGGACGACGCCGGTGCGGTGCGTGCCGCCCATCCGTCCGGTTCGGCGGGCGTCGACCCCGCGGTGCTCGCCGAGCTGAGGAGCGCCGGCGGGAGCGACCGGGCGACGGAGGCGCTGAGCGCCGGACCGCACGGGGTGGTCGTCGCCCAACAGGTCCGCGTGGGCCCACGTACCCACGGCAGACTCGTGCTGGCTGCCGACCGAGAACTGACCGCCGTCGACCACCTGTTGCTCGGGCATGCGGCGTCGCTGATCGCGCTCCAGGCCGAGAAGCCTCTGCGCCTGCAGGACGAACAGCACCGGGTCAACAGCCTCTTCCTGCGCATGGTCCTGGACGGGGCACTCCCCTCGCGCACCGCCCGTGACCACCTGACGGAGGCCGGCTTCCCGGTCCGCAACGGCATCCGCGTCCTCGTACTGAGCGGGCCGAGCCCTCGGCAGGCCCTCGACACGGTCGGCCCCCGCCTCGCCGAGATCGGTCTGCCGCGCTTCGGTGCCGTACGTGAGGGGCGTGCCGTGCTTCTGCTGCCCGGGGACGGCCCCCGAGTGGGGATGCGAGCGGGTGGGGACGATGGTCCCGCAGAGAGCGACGGACGCGGCGGCGCCACTGGTATCGGTTTCGCCCGGGGCCTTGTCGACGATGCGGTCGCACGGTTCGGGCCGCGCCTCTGGGCCGGGCTCAGCCTTGTGCACGAGCCCGACGCCGGGCAGCAGGCGCTCCAGGAGGCGAGCAACGCGGCCGCGGTCGCCGAGGCGCGCGGCCGGTCGGGGCTCGTCGCCTTCGAGTCGCTGGCCGGACACGTGCTCGTCAGCGCCCCCGAGACCCGAGAGGTCCTGCGCCGGGTGGCCGCCGAACGGCTCGCGCCGCTTGCCGCGCACGACCGGGACAACGGCACGGAACTGCTCGCTTCCCTCCGCGCGTTCCTGGAGCACCACGGGCAGTGGGGTGCCGCATCCGCAGCCCTGGAGGTCCACCGGCACACGCTGCGCAGCCGGATGGAGCGGATCCGGACACTGCTGGGCGTGGATCTCGACTCCGCGCACGTACGCGCCGAGTTGCTGCTCGCGCTGGCCGCATGGGAGGGGATCGCGGACCAGTGACCGGGCGGCCGGCCGGTCACTGGTCCGCGGGGCGGCGAGTACCTTGCCGGACGTGCCGAGCGCGATGCATGCGCGGGACGCGCCGGACGTGTCGGACGCGCCGGAGCGCTGAGCGCGCCGGATGAGCCGGACGAGTTGAACGACCCGGACGAGCCGAGCGCGATGCACTCGCTGAGCGCGCCGAACGAGCCGGAGGCGCCGAACGGGCCGGACGCGCTGCGGGTCAGGCCGACGGTCCGGTGGTTTCCTCGGCGAACGCCGCCGCCAGGATCTCCAGGCCCTCCTTCAGCAGTTCGTCCGGTATCGACAACGGCGGCAGGAAGCGCAGCACATTGCCGTAACTGCCCGCCGTCAGTACCAGAAGCCCCTGCGCGTGGCAGCGGCCCGCGATCCTCGCCGCCAGCTCGGGCGCGGGGCTCCGGGAGCCGTCCGGCGTCACCAGCTCGACGGCTGTCATCGCGCCCCGGCCTCGTACCTCGCCGATCTCCGGGTGGGTAGCCCGCAGCGCGTCGAGGGCGCCGAGCATGAGATCGCCGATCTCCTGTGCCCGCGCGAGCAGTCCATGCGTCTCGATCTCCTCGAAGACGCCGAGCGCCGCTTCGCACGCCACCGGGTTCCCGCTGTAGGTACCACCGAGGCCACCCGCCGGAACGGCGTCCATCACCTCCGCGCGCCCGGTCACCGCGCCCAGCGGCAGACCGCCGCCGAGTCCCTTGGCCGTGGTGAGCAGATCGGGCTCGATGCCCTCGTCCTCACACGCGAACATCCGCCCGGTACGTCCGATACCGGTCTGCACCTCGTCGGCGATCAGCAGAATGCCGCGCTCCCGGCACAGCTCGGCGACCCTGCGCAGGAAGCCGGGAGCCGGTACGACGAAGCCGCCCTCGCCCTGGATCGGTTCCACCAGTACGGCAGCCACGTTCTCCGCACCCACCTGCCGGTCCAGCAGGTCCGCGAGTGCCGCGGCGGCCTCCTCGGCGCAGCGCGCCGGTCCCGACGGCCAACGGTACGGATAGGCCATCGGGGCGCGGTACACCTCGGGGGCGAACGGGCCGAACCCCTGCCGGTACGGGCGGTTCTTCGCGGTCAGCGACATGGTGAGCAGGGTGCGGCCGTGAAAGGCGTGGTCGAAGACGACGACGGCCGGCCGGCCGGTGGCCGCACGGGCGATCTTGACCGCGTTCTCCACCGCCTCGGCACCGGAGTTGACGAGCAGGGTGCGCTTCTCGCCGGGCACCGGGGCGAGCCGGTTCAGGGTCTCGCAGACGTCGAGGTAGGAGCGGTAGGGGTTCACCAGGAAGCAGGTATGGGTGAAGCGCTCCAGTTGCGCGACGGCCCGTGCGACGACCCGGGGGGCTGCATTGCCCACCGTCGTGACGGCGATGCCACTACCGAAGTCGATGAGGGAGTTGCCGTCCGCGTCCGTGATCACGCCACCGCCTGCGGACTCCACGAAGATCGGCAGCGTGGAGCCCACACCGGCCGGGACGAGTCCGCGCTGGCGGGCGAGGAGTTCCCGTGAGCGGGGGCCGGGGATCTCGGTGACGATCCGGCGTTCCTGTGAGAGCCGGGGTCCGCCGACCGGGCCGGGAGTGGCAGGCATGGGATCTCCTCCTGGGTGCATGGGGATGGACCGCTGAGCCAACCGCGCACCGGGGACGGCGGCCATGGACGCATTGGAGCGCCAACGATGAGATGGGCGGGACATTCTGTCCACTGCGTGAAGGGCTGCGGCATGCGGAGAATGACGGCTTCGTCATCCCGATGCGCTCCAGGACGGTGCGTACGGACGCATATGGACGCATACGGAAGGGAACGCCGATGCAGCAGCACGCAGGCAGTGACCGCGCCCCGGAGGCCGCCGCTCCGCCGGAGGGAGTCCCGCGCCTGCGCCACCTGGTGGCGGGGGAGTGGCGCACCGGTGCGGGCGAAGAACTGGTCGACATCAACCCCGCCCGCCCCGACGAACCGGTCGCGATGGGGAACGCGGCCCGGCCCGCCGATCTGGACGACGCTGTGGCAGCCGCACGCAAGGTCTTCCCGGACTGGGCGGCCACGCCCCATCACACCCGGGCCCGGATCCTTGCCCGCGCCGCCGACGTGCTCGAAGCACATGCGGCCCAGTGGGGTGAGGAACTGTCCAGGGAGGAAGGGAAGACCCTGCCCGAGGGAATCGGCGAAGTCCGGCGGGCCGCAGAGATCTTCCGCTACTGCGCAGCGGAGGCCGACCGGCCGGCGGGCGAGGTCTTCGCCTCCCCGCGGCCTGGTGAGCAGATTCAGGTGATCCACCGTCCGGTGGGTGTCGTTGCCGCGGTCACCCCGTTCAACTTCCCCGTCGCCATTCCCGCGTGGAAGATCGCCCCAGCGCTCGGATACGGCAACACCGTGGTGTGGAAGCCCTCCGGACTCGTACCGCTGCTCGCTGTGCGCATGGCCGAGGCACTCGTCGAGGCCGGACTGCCGGACGGGGTGCTGTCGCTGTTGATCGGCGACGGTGAGCTGGGCGCGCGGCTCGTCGGTCACCCGGACATCGACGCGGTCACCTTCACCGGATCCACTGTCGTAGGCCGCGAGGTCATGGCCGTCTGCGGTCGTCTCGCCCGGCCCGTGCAGACGGAGACGGGCGGCAAGAACGCCGCCGCCGTACTGTCCGACGCCGACCTCGAACTCGCCGTCACCGAAGTCCTCGCAGGTGCGTTCCGCTCCACCGGACAGAAGTGCACCGCCACCTCCCGAGTCATCGTGAACGAGCGGATCGCCGACGCGTTCCTCGACCGGCTCGTGGCACGCACCGCCGCCCTTCAGGTGGGAGATCCCCTCGACGACGGAGTCCGGATGGGACCGGTGATCTCGCACCGGGCACGCGACACGATCCAGCGTGCCTTGGACGAAGGTGCCGCCCGTGCAGGCGTGAGGATTCTGACCGGTGGCCGGCCCTACGGCGACGAGCGCTCCACCGGCGCCTTCCTGCCGCCCACCGTCGTGGAACTCGCCGAGGACGACCCTCTGTGGCGCGAGGAGCTGTTCGGTCCCGTCGTCGTCGTACGTCGTGCACCCGATGACGACACCGCACTCGATCTCGTCGGTGACAGCGAATTCGGTCTGGCCGCAGCCGTGTTCACCGATGACCTGCGGACAGTGACCGCAGCCGTGCAGCGCCTGGACGTCGGGGTGTTGCACATCAACTCCGAGACCGCGGGCGCCGATCCGCATGTGCCCTTCGGTGGGGCGAAGGCGAGCGGTTTCGGCCCCAAGGAGCAGGGCCGTGCCGCCCGCGACTTCTTCACCACGACCACCACGGTCTATCTGCGCGCCTCCCGGGCAGGGACCCGATGACCGACACCCCTCGACTGCCGCTGTCCGGCGTGCTGGTGGCCGACTTCGGCCGGGTTCTCGCAGCACCGTACGCGACCATGCTCCTCGCCGACCTCGGCGCGGATGTGATCAAGGTGGAGCAGCCGGGGACCGGTGACGACACCCGGGCATGGGGCCCGCCGAAGGCACAGGGTGAGGCCACCTATTTTCTCTCCGTCAACCGCAACAAGCGATCCTTCGCCGTGGATCTGCGTGATCCGACGGGCCGCCGCAGGGCGACGGAGCTGATCCGCCGGGCGGACGTGGTGTTCGAGAACTTCCGCCCCGGCACGATGGACAAGTACGGGCTCGCCTACGAGCGGGTTCGCGAACTCAACCCCCGTCTCGTGTACTGCTCGGTGACCGGCTTCGGAGCGGGCAAGGGTGCGGCGCTGCCCGGCTACGACCTGCTGATCCAGGCCGTCGGCGGACTGATGAGTGTCACCGGACCGGCCCCCGGGCAACCGGTCAAGACGGGCGTTGCGCTGGTCGACGTACTCACCGGCCTGCATGCCGCGATGGGGGTCATGGCAGCCCTGCGTCATCGGGATGCGACCGGTGAGGGTCAGCATGTCGAGGTCAACCTGCTGTCGTCGCTGCTGTCCGGCATGGTCAACCAGTCCGCCGGCTACACACTGGCCGGACAGGTGCCGGGCATCCTGGGCAACCGCCATCCGTCGATCGCCCCGTACGAGGTCTACGAGACGGCGGACCGGCCACTCGTCGTCGCCGTCGGCAACGACCGCCAGTTCGCCGCGCTGTGCCAGGGCCTGGACGCGGCCGGTCTGGCCGTGGATCCGCGGTTCGCCACCAACACCGACCGGGTGACCCACGTCGACGCGCTCGCCGAAGAGCTGTCCGTACGGCTCCGGCGGCGCGCGGCGGACGAATGGTTCGACCTCCTCACTCCGCTCGGCGTGCCGTGCGGTCCGGTGAACGACCTCGCCGGGGCCTTCGACCTGGCCGAACAGCTGGGGCTTGCGCCACGCGTCACCCCGGACGACGCGGGCGCCGAGGCCGATGGCGGGCACGACGGTCCGATGAACCTTGTGGCCAACCCCATCGGGCTGTCCCGTACCCCGGTCCACTACGCCCGGCGCCCGCCCCGGCTGGGCGAGCACACCGACTCCATCGCCGACTGGCTCGACAGCTGACCCGGCCACCGCTGCAACCGGCCCCAACCACCACTCACACCTTCGTACAACCCTCCCAGGAGCACATGATGAGCGGCAACAAGCCGATGAAGGACCGTTCCTAACCAGTGTGCGTGAGTGAGTCCTGGACCCATTGTTGCGTACTGGGCGCGTCCCGAACGGTGTTGGATGCGCTGGGTTCCCGCTTTCGCGTCCCGTTCGGTGACGGCCCTCCGGGGGGCCGGTCCGTTGTGGGTGGGCGGGTTCCCTCACGTCCCCGGTCATCTGGTCTGGCCTGGACGGTCCGATGCCCCGCACGATCGCTCCGGTCGTGTGGGGGCGGTGCTGCCCTTCCCCAAGCTCTCAACTCCGTTCGAGCAGGGGATACCCCATCCCGGACCGGGTGCCCGAGGGCGCGTCTCCCGATCGCGATACCGGCGGCATCGTGACGAGACATCTTTCGGTGTGGGGTGACCAGCGGTTTCTGCCAGTGCTGGGCACCCCACAAAGTGGTGTAGGCGGGGTCAACCGCGACAATGCTCAGGCCGTGTTCGGCGGCCATGGAGACCAGCCGGGCCTTGAGTTTTCCGGTCGGCATGCCGGAGATGAGCTGTCGGAACCGCTTGCGGCGGCCGTGCTTCTCGCGGGTCTTCTCGGTGGTGAAGTCGAGGTCTTCGATGCCGATCGCGGCGACACCGGCCTGCTTGGCCCAGTTGATCAGGCGGGTCAGGGCGTGGCGGATCTGTGCGTCGCGGTGATCGGCGGTTCCGGACAGGTCGTAGGGGAAGTGGTGCGGGTCTCCGATGGGGTTGCCGTGCCGGTCGAGGTGGTAGGCGGCGAAGTGGTCGGCGTTGGTATCGACGCCGATCATGCCCCGGGCGCGGGCGGCCTCCAGCGGGATGGTCTTCACGACGGGGCGTTGCCAGGATGCGGTGAGGTACCAGCGGCCACGGTCCACGTCGAGGTGGATGCGGTA
>NZ_JBFBCG010000109.1:0-18129 GCF_040683105.1 Streptomyces sp. NPDC051020
AGCGGGTATTTCCTCGGGGCAGCCATGGTCACAGGTCCTCTCATGAGATCCATCTGACCAGCCGTCACATCCGTCCGCATCTCGGGGGAACCTCACCCGGCCGCCGTCAGCACCGCATGGGCAGAACGCCCATCAGGCGCAGGTGCTGCACCTGGCAGACGGCGAAGCCACCGCGCGGGCACCTCCACGGAGACCGACGAGAACTGACCCGCTCGCCCGCACACGCACCACGGGTCCCGGGGAATCAGCCATGACATCCCCGGGGCCCGGCTTTCAAATTTGCATCACCCGGAGCGGCATACGTGGGCTACGCCCGCCACACGTTGTCGAAGGCGGCGTTCTCGAGGTCCCGCCGCAGCCGTACGGACTCCAGCCGGGTCACCGCGTCCCCGATGGCCGCCAGCACCGTCGCGACGGCGTCCCCGACGGTGCCGGCGGCGTCCTGGGGTGCGGCGTCCGCGATGCCCGCGGCCATGAGCAGAGCGGCGAGGACGGGCTCGCCGGATGCCCTGCGTTCCTCCGCTTCCCGGTGGGCCGGTGCGTCGGCCGGCGCGGACCGCCGCCGGAAGCGGCGGCCCACCGGGTGGGCGATCAGTCCGGCCCGTTCCAGGTCGTCGGTGTAGGCGGCGGCGAGTCCGCTCCCCCGGCGCCACAGCCAGGCGTCGGCCGGCTCGTACGGCACCCGCCGGACGAGCGAGGCGGCCGCCCGGTCGAGGAGCCGGTCCCCGGTCGCCACCGGCACTCCGGGCACGGGCGGGTCGCCGTCCAGCGTCAGCGCCCCCATGTCCAGCAGGTCGATCGCCTCCGCGCCCGCGAGCGCGAGGGCCAGGTCGCCTTGTTCCACGGACCGTTCGGGCGGCAGGCCCAGGGCGACGAGCGCGAGGTCACGTGCGGTGGTCATGAGTCCCTCCTCTTCTCCAGCAGGCGCAGCCACACCTCGCTGATGGTGGGGAACGCGGGTACGGCGTGCCACAGGCGCTCGACCGGCACCTCGCCGGTGATGGCGACCGTGGCCGAGTACAGCAGCTCACCGACGCCCGGTCCGGCGAAGGTGGCGCCGAGGTGGACCTGCCGGTCCCGGTCGATCAGGATGCGGGCCCTGCCCCGGTAGTCGGGGCGGTACTGGAGGGCGCCCGCCAGTTGACCGATGTCGTAGTCGACGACCTCGACGTCGCGCCCGGTGCGCTCGGCTTCCTGCACGGTCAGCCCCACGGTGGCGACCTCCGGGTCGGTGAACACGACGCCCGGAACGGCCTCGAGGTCGGCCGTGCTGCTTGCCGTCGAGACCCTTGAAGGCGGCGAAGGTGCTTTCGAGGGTTCCGTGGCGGATTCAGTGTCGGGCGCGGGTGACCTGTGCGGCATCAGTCACCTGACGGTGCCTCTCGCACAGGTCACGGCCCCGGGTCCTTAAGCCACCGCGGCATCGGCGCCAAATGACGGGGATGTTGCCGCGCAGGGGCTTGGAGTACGGGCAGGTCTGGTGGGCGACCCGCGCGAGCTCCTCCACGGTGGCCCGGTCGACGCCGCCGAGGACGGGGCTGAGGACCGCGGAGAGCGAGAACTCGCCGTCGTCGCCGTGGCTGAGGGCGACCTCGGCGGTGATGGTGGTGGTGCTGGTCAGCCGGATCTTGCGGGCGGTGGCGGCACGGCGGAGGGCGCCGAGAAGGCACGCTTTGCTCGCCGCGATCAGTGTCGACTACTACACCCGGCTCGAGCAGGGACGCGTCCGTGCCTCGCGCCCGTGCTCGCCACCCCAGTCCGCGCCCTGTGCCTCGACGAGGACCAGCAGAGTTACCCGTACGAGCCGGCCGGGCGTACGGATGACCGGCCGCGTCGTACGCGCGCCGCCCCGTCGAACAGGTACGGCCCGCCATGCGCCGGCTGCCGGCCCGGTTCCCCCGCACGCCCACGCTCGTCCTGGGCAGACGCCTGGACGTCCCGGCGTGGAACCGGGCCGCCGTCACGCTGTACACCGGCTTCGCCGCAATCTCGGCGGCCCGCCGTAGAGAACGGCGCTGAGGAATGTGATGGCCGTCAACTGGCGGATCCTTCGGGCGTATTCCTCCGCCTCCCGATCCGGCCCCCGCCAGTCGTTGCAGGCAGGAAGTCCTTCATGGCCTGCTGTTCCTTGCTCAGGCAGCCAGGAACAGGGAAACGTTGGCGCGTGTGCACGGCCTGACCCATTCGACGGTGCGTGCTCGTGCGCTGCGGTCGGTCCCGGGCTACAAACCCAGGTCGTCGGCGAAGCACACGAGGTTGCGACGCCTTTCCGCCTCGTCGGACGAGGCCGTCACCACGCCGCGTGGCCCGGCTTCGACCACCTGCGTCATGTCCTCGAACCGGATGCGCTCGTCATGGGCGCGATCGACATCGCCAACGTCACGCTGGTCACCGTCATGGAGCGGGTCGGCGAGATCGGCCTGCGGCGCGCACTGAGGGCGTCCCGGCGCCAAGTGGCCGGGCAGATTCTGGCGGGTCGACCATGACCGGGCTGCTCGGCGGAATCGTCGGCGCGGCGCCGGGGGTGGCGGTGGTGGTCGGCGTGGCCGTACGGCACTGGACCCCTGTCCTCGATCCCCTGCTGGCGCTGGGCGCACCGGTGGCAGGTGCCATGGTGGGGCTGCTCGCGGGGCTCTACCCGTCGCTGCGGGCCGCCCGGATGGAGCCCGTGGACGCGCTGCGCGCGCCGTCCTGAGAAGTCAATCAGGTTTTCCGGTCCCTTCAGTCCCTGCCGGGGGCTGTCGTGGGGCGTGCGCTGTGGTGGGTGTGGGTCAGTGGCCGAGCAGACCGTCGAGGAAGGCGTCCCAGTCGAGGTCGGCCATCTCTTCTTCCGCGCTCACGCGCTCGTACGTGGCCTCGAGCCAGGACCCGAGCAGCGGCGCAGGAAGCTCGAACACGGCACTGTTGTTCCCGGACTCCAACAACAGCCAGGCCGTGTCCCCCTCCTCGGACTGCATCGGCCACGCCTGCACGTCCCCCTCGCCGCTCTCCACGTACAGGCCCTGATAGAGCAGGTCCCGGCCTATCCGCCAGGTCACACCGGTGCCGTGCCACGGAGTCAGCGTCACCGACACCACCATCGGCGACCCAGCATCGAACCGGAACTCGGCCCGCACCGGCAACCACGGCACCCCGTCAAGCACCCGCCGCACATCCAGCCGCAACACAGGAAACCCGCTCCCCCGACACCGAACCGGACACCCGACACGACCACGCGCCCGCCGCCTCATCACCGTTCACGACAAACATCCCTCCCAGACACGAGAACCACACCCCGAACCCTCCAGCACCCACACACCCCACCGCATCCGTCACACGACCGTCGAACCCCGCCCCACCTCGTGCACCCCAGCCCGCCGGTACGTCATTTGACTGGCGCGGCACCCTGCGCGGCCGGCCCGAGAACGCCCGAGGAGGCTCGGCGAACGGATACCGAGCCTCCTCTTCCCCGCTTGCCCGGTTTCCCGCGCGGACCGAGCAAACTGAGTGGTGAGCGCGCCCCCCGACGGGGGACGGGGGACGGGGAACGCGCTCACGTCGTGACCGCGTCTCGGAGGCGCGGGCACACCTGGTAAACGGTCCCGGAGTGCGGCGGGTTCACGGAACCTTGAGGTCGCCCTTGTAGCGGGTCCCATGCCGACGGGGGAAAGTGACACGGGACCCGCAGTCCACGAAACTAATAACCCTTTTGATTGGTTACACAACCACCATGACACTCATCTAGTAACCAGTCAAGGCGGCTCCTTTCGGAGCGGACATGAGGCCGTGACGCCTGGCGGCTGCAACTTTGATGCAGAGTCGCTCGAGTCGCTGCATATGCCGGGGAAAAGGGGCTCGCGGTGCCGACCAGATCCCCAAGCACGAGGTCCGGCGGGTGATCGCTTCGTTCCATCCTGTCTGGCGCAGTGCGGCGCCGGATCTGATCGACGCGGGTCAATGCGGAGGCCGCGCACGGCAACTTCATGGCATGTGTGCGATAAGCCCGGCGGTGACAAAGGCGACGGCCAGGGCGTAACAACGTTACCCCTCGGGGCAGGCTCATATGCACACGTACCTGACAGAGCAGATATCGAATATAGGCACATCACTCGAGGTATGCGTATTCTCTTCTCCAGCACACCTCAGCATGGTCATCTGCTGCCGGAGCTGCCCCTCGCCCGCGCCTTCCGTGACCGTGGTGACGAGGTCGGTGTGATCACGTCGGCCGGCTTCGGTCCGCTGTTCGCCGCCGAGGACATCACGTTGTTCCCAGTCGGTCCGGAGATCCCAGTGCTGCTCGCCGAGGCGGCGCGCCTCGCGGGTGTGGCGGACCCGACCGTGCCTGATCCGGCCGTCGCCGCCGAGCTCTTCGCAGGCGCCCGTATCGACCTCACCGCCGACGAGGCCGTCGTCGCCGCGTGCGGGTTCCGACCCGATCTGATCGTCGCCGAGGCCACCGACTACGTAGGATCGCTCGTGGCGGCAACCCTCCAAGTGCCTTACGCCAAGCTGGCGTTCGGGCCGCAGATCCCGGCAGAGTCCACCGATGCCTTCGACAGGTCGCCGAGCGCCGCTACACAGAGCGCGGGCTGAGCGTGCCCGCGCCCACCTGGTACCTCGACCGTTCCTAGCCAGTGTGCATGAGTGAGTCCTGGACCCACTGCTGCGTACTGGGCGCATCCCGAACGGTGTTGGATGCGCTGGGTTCCCGCTTTCGCGTCCCGCTCGGCGACGGCCCTCCGGGGAGCCGGTCCGTTGCGGGTGGGCGGGTTCCCTCACGCCCCCGGTCACCTGGTCCGGCCTGGACGGTCCGATGCCCCGCACGATCACTCCGGTCGTGCGGGGGGCGGTGCCGTCCTTCCCCAAGCTCTCAACTCCGTTCGAGCAGGGGATACCCCATCCCGGACCGGGTGCCCGAGGGCGCGTCGTCCGATCGCGATGCCCGCGGCATCGTGACGGGACATCTTTCGGTGGGGGGTGGCCAGCGGCTTCTGCCAGTGCTGGGCACCCCACATGCTGGTGTAGGCGGGGTCGACCGCGACGATGCTCAGGCCGTGTTCGGCGGCCATCGACACCAGCCGGGCCTTGAGTTTCCCGGTCGGCATGCCGGAGATGAGCTGCCGGAACCGCTTGCGGCGGCCGTGCTTTTCCCGGGTCTTCTCGGCGGTGAAGTCGAGGTCTTCGATCCCGATCGCGGCGACACCGGCCTGCTTGGCCCAGTGGATCATCCGGGTCAGGGCGTGGCGGATCTGTGCGTCGCGGTGACCGGCGGTCCCGGACAGGTCGTAGGGGAAGCGGTGCGGGTCTCCGATGGGGTTGCCGTGCCGGTCGAGCCGGTAGGCGGCGAAGTGATCGGCGTTGGTGTCGACACCGCTCATGCCCCGGGCACGGGCGGCCTCCAACGACATGGTCTTCACGATGGGGCGTTGCCAGGATGCCGTGAGATACCAGCGACCTCGCTCCGTATCGAGGTGGATGCGGTAGGCGACGGCCCGGTTCGCTTCGATGCGATCGGCCCACTCCGCACCCCGGTGCGCAAACGCCACGGTGGAGGCGAGGGTGTACCGGCCGTGCCGGGCGTTGGCCAGGTGCGCGAGCGGGGCAGGCAGTTTGATGGACACTTCGCCGTCCGGGGTGACGCGGATCGTCTCGTTCCCGAACCGCTTCCCCGACTCACCGTCAGCGGAAAGAAACCAGCGTTCCGCCTCCCACCGTTGCCGCCACTGGCCCTCGGTGAGCTGGGCCTGGGTGAGATGGTGGCGGGTGTTGAGGAGACGCTTGCCGCCCCGTACCACCCGCACCCGTCCGGCCTGCCAGCCGGCAACGGCAGCGGTGTGCCGCGCCTCCAGTGCCGCGAGGCGGCGGGACTTGTGGAACCACTCGCCCTTGGAGCGGTAGCCGCCCGCCGTGCGCTTGGTGCCCTTCTCCCCGATCGGGAGGGACAGCCGGTGCCGCAACGTCGTGATCCCGGCAGCCAGCTTCTGTATGTGCGCCGCCTGGCAACGGCGCGCGAGAGCCCACTGATCATGCGTGGCCTTGGTGATGGCCCCGGCGATCCGCGACGACGACTCCTTCGTCAGGTCCCGCTTACGCGACGCCCAGGTGTCCGCACCGTGCTCCAGACCATCCGCACAACGGACCTTGAGATCACGGCAAGCCAGAGCACCCTGATGCTCACCGACCGCACGCAGCACCCTCTCGTCCTGGGGGGTGAGGTGCTTGAGGCGGTCCCGGACCGCCACCCCGGCAGGCGCGGGCACCACGAAGGAGGCCGCCGGCTTCCGCACACCACCCACCACATCACCCCCTCAAGGCCGGACACCCGCCACCCAGCCCAACGAGCAACAGTCGCCTAGGTCACCCATTCGACCCCAGAACCCCCGTTCCCGCCCTCGCCAACCCACCGCCAGGACTCGCTCCCGCTCACCACCACTCACTTCACCTCAGTAAAACGACAGCAGCTCACAAACCCGATCCCTGATGAAGGATCAGCGCGCTGGTGGAGAATTCCGCCGGGCACGGCCCAGCGCACAGATCCTGCTCACGCACATGCCGGACCCCGGGCTTTCGGTGTGGCCGAACTCGACGCCGACGACACGGTGATCGCTCTGGAAGTAAGCCCGAGCATCTCCGCAGCGAACTCGCCCTGGTGGGCGTGCACTTGCTCGATCCGGCCGTGCACGAGGCGGGGTGGGCGATTCGGCCCTCCGGTCGGGACGAGCTGGAGATCACGCACGCGCTCCACGATCACCGTGTCCGGCCTGCTCTTCCTGCCGGTGACGCTTACTCAATTCGTGGGCGGAGTGCTGGCCGGTCCGCTCACCGCCCGGATGTCGGCCAAGTCGTTGCTGTTCCTCGGCTCCGTACCCGTCGTGGTCAGCCTCCTGCTGCTGGCAGCCTTCCACCAGCAGGCATGGCAGGTCACTCTCGTCCTGGCGATCGGCGGCGCGGGGTGCGGCATCGGGCTCTCGGCCCTGTCGGCGCTCGTCGTGCATGCGGTGCCCGCGGCGCACACCGGCGCCGTGAGCGGGATGAACGCCAACATCCGCACCATCGGCGGTGCGGTCGACGCGGCCGTCGTCGCCACCGTGCTCGCCTCCAAGACCGGGGCCGACGGATACCCGAGCGACGGCAGCTGGACCACGGTCTTCCTGCTCCTTGCGGGCGTCGCGGTCGTAGGTCTCGCCTCGTGCCTGCTGATACCTCAGGGCCGCCGGGAGAAGGAGGCGGAAGGCGGCCACGTCACCACAGGCTCGACGGCGGAAGCCACCATCTCCATCGCCTCCTCATGAGGTCGCGGGCCGGCCGCCGACCGTCATATGACTGATCCGCGCACGGAGCACAGCTTGTTGAGCAAAGGTTCACGGCGAGTGACGCATCGCCGACTGCGAACTGACGCGGCTGCGGCTCGAGATCGTGCCCTGACGGTCAGGACGCCTGGGTGGCGTGCTGCCGCGCCCGGTAGGCGGCGGCTTTGACCCGGTTGCCGCAGGTCTTCATGGCGCACCACTCCCGGCGGTGGCCACGGGAGCGGTCGAGGTACACCTGGGTGCACTCGGGGCGTGCGCATTCGCGCAGCAGCACCCCGTCGTCGCCCCCGAGGATCTCGACCGTCTCACGGGCCAGTGCCGCGAGCCCCTGCGAGACCGACCCGGTACGGGTCGCTCCCTGCGGGCCGAGACGCAGCGTCACCGGCAGGCCCGACGCCTGCAGGTTCACCTCGGCGACCGCGTCGGCAGGCAGCGGCCTGCCGTCCAGGCGGGCGGCAACCAGGTCGTAGATGGATTCGCGCAGGTCCACGGCGAGGGCGAGGTCCACCTCGCTCGCGCCGGGCGCCAGATCGAGCATCCCGGACTCGATGAACCAGTCGTCGAGCAGCTCGGGGGTGGCGAGCTTCTCCATCGGCACGTCATTGCGTCGTGCACGCAGCGTACCCACGAAGTCGAGAGGGAGCGTCCCACAGGGAAAAGCATGATTCACGTAACCATATTGACCAGTGACTGATGGGAATGCAAGCCTGGTCCAGATCCGGGTTCTGGATCCCTTCAGCCCCTTGGGTGCGTGGGCGGTAGGTTTGGGGCGGTCGCGGCTCATGCTGACGACATGTCTCCCACTTCAGACGTCGACGCATCGACCGAGCAGTCCCGCCGGTGGACACCGCACCCGCCTCGACCCCGGCCGAGTGGCCCGATTCGGCGCAGGTCCGGTCCTGGTCGGCGCCCGTGGCCCTGTACGGCTACGGACCGGGGGCCGGTGCCTTCCTCTGAGCCGCCGGCTCAGTCCAGTGCCCGCAGGGCCCCGGTGACGGCGTCCGCCAGGAAGTCCCGGTCGACCCGGGTCTGACCCATGACGTGCAGTCCCTGGACGAACGAGGTCAGGAAGCGGGCCAGTTCCGCCGGGCTGTGATCGGCGCGCAGCTCGCCCCGTGCCTGAGCTCTGCGCAGGGCCTCGGTCAGTACGTTCTCCACGGCTGTCATCGCCACCCGCACCTGCTCCACCGTGCCCTCGTGAGAGGCACGCTCGGTGGCCGCGCGGACCAGCAGACAGCCCCGCTCGGGGTCCGCCGTGCCGGTCGTGACCAACGATGTCAGCAGGCCGCGCAGCGCCGTGCGGAGGTCCGAGCCCGTTCTCAGGTCCTGGTCGAGGACCTCAATCAGGTCGTCGCAGTAGCCCTGCAGGGCCCGGGCGTAGAGGCCGTCCTTCGAGCCGAACGCCGCGTACAGGCTGCCGGTTCCGATGCCCAGCTGTGCGGTCAGCCGCGGCACCGATGTGGCGTGGTAGCCGTGGCGGCGGAACAGCTCCATGGCCTGCCGCACGGCTACGTCGGGGTCGAACTCACGGGGCCGTGCCACACGGGTTCCTTTCGCCGAGGGCTCCCGTGGAGTCGGGAGCCCTCTCCTGCTTCTGTCCCATCTCACCGGGGCGGGGGCTGCGGAACCAGGCAGTTCGCATGCAACTTGGCGTGGGGCGGCGGCGCGGGTCAGTCGGGCCGGGAGGACGCTGCGGTCAGGCCGAGGGCCTGGGCGTGGGCCCGCGTCTGTTCCTCGAGCGGGCTGTCGATCTCGTTCAGCAGGTCGGCCGCGCGCAGCCAGCTCGCCTTCCGTGCTGCCCTCCGACGCCCAGCAGCCCTACGGACTGTCGGCCGCCCCGCGCACCCTCGACCTCGTCGACGGAACCTGCGGCCGAAAGGGGACGCACCGTGCCGCGGCAGGTGTCACCGGGTGTCCAGCAGATGGGGCACCCGGTGACACCGTTCAGTCCGTGAGCAGATGAGCGCGGCCGAACAGGGCCGCGGCGGCCCGCGCGGTCGGCGTCCCGGCATCGAGGTCGGCGCCCGCCTCGCGCAGTACGGTCACCACGGCGTCCGCGCCCTTGAACAGGGCGCCGGCGACGGGGCTCTGGTCGCGGTCGTTGCGTAGGTCGGGGTCGGCGCCGAGACGGATCAGGGCGCGCACGGTCTCGGCGTGATCGTGGTAGGCGGCGAGCATCAGCAGCGTGTTGCCAGACGCGTCGCTCGCGTCGGCCGGGACGCCGTGTGCCACGAACTCCACCAGTTCTCCGGTGCGGCCTTCCCGGGCCAGGTCCATGGCCAGGGCCAGGACTCGCCGGGTCTGCTCGGGGGTCAGGCCGTTGCTGCTGGTCATACGTGGCTTCTTCGCTTCTTCTCTACTTCCGGTCGGGTGACAGCTCTGCCCGGCACGGGCGTGATGGCTCGTGCCGGGCAGGATCGGATGTCCGGGGTCAGGGCTTGCCGGCGGCCAGGGCCTCGATCGCCTTGCGGATGCCTTCGCCGTAGGCCGGGTCGGCTGGTGTCGAGGTAGGACTTGACGCCGGCGTCGGTGGTGGCGGCGGCGTAGCCGTTCTTGACGGCGGTCGCGAGACCAGTGCCATAGTCGCCGGCGGCGAAGGCGCTACCGCCAAGCGTCTGCAGGCGGCCGTTCCAGCCCGTCGTGGGCAGCCAGACCTTCACCTGGGCGTGGTCGCTCTGGCCCGGATGGGTCAGCGTGACGGTCACGTCGCAGTGAGCCGGCACATCGGGGACCTGTGATGCGGGAACGGGCGGGATCGCGGGCACGTCGACCGTCCCGGCGGGACGGTCGACCGCCGCCACACGCTCCACCTCGGTGCCCTCGGGGGCCCGGAGCGTGATGCTGGAGCACTTGAGCGGGGTCGTGGTGGAGGCGGAGCTCCCGGTGTCCGCCGAGGCGCTCGGCAGATACACCGCCGCGGCCAGCGGCACCCCGGCCGCGGCTGCGATCAGAAGTCGTCTCATGGTTTTCCTATCAGAAGTAGGTACCCGCTCGAAGCGGTGACACCTGCACGGACGCTTTCCCGGCGGCGAACACAGGAAGAGACCGGCACGAGTGACATCACCCGTCAAGCAGGTTACTGAAAAGACTGGGGTGATCGCGGGACCGGGCACACCCGGGACCGCACAGAATCGCCGATACCCACTCTGACCGCACTGCGCGCCCCGGCGCATCAGTCAATTGACGGTCGGATTCCCGGTCGCGCGCAGCGGCGGTTCCAGCAACACGTCAAGCCGCCCCAGGAACACCTGGAGCGCTCAAGGACAATACGTGCCTATCGGGCACCGGCGCCCAGCATCCCGAACAGCGCGCGCCGCCCCACCGGTGCACCCTCGGCGCCTTGCCTGGGCCGATCGGCCATATCCGCTACTCCTCCGAGACCCAGAGCTTCCATCGTCACCCCTTTGAAGGGTTACTATAATGGCACGTGACTTCGAACCCGTCAACGGAAGGCCTTCTTGCTCGATATTTTGTAACCTGCCAGAATGGTTACATGAAACGTCAACCTGCATTTATGTGCGGTGATCCCGCGCTCGACTTCGCCGCGACGCTCCGAGCGCGCCGCTCGTCCGGAATTGAAGTGCTCACGACATCAGAGGCGCTGGACACGTGGTATCTGGAGTCCGGACTCGTCGACTCCGTCACACCGGCCCGACCGGCCGACCTCGAGCAGGCCCGGGCCGTGCGCGAGGCCGTCTACCGACTGGTGACGGACCGGCGCCTGGGCCGGCCCTTCGATCAAGAGGCGCTCGCCGTCGTGAACGCGGCGGCCCGCAGACTCACCGCGCCGCCGCAGCTGATCCCGCCCGGGCGCCGTACGACGGCGACACCCGAGCAGGCCCTGTCCTCCCTGGCCCGCAGGGCCGTCGAGCTGCTCGGCGGAGCGGAATCACTGCTGCTGAAGGAGTGCGGCAGCCCCGAGTGCACCGACGTCTACATCGACCGCTCACGGGGCGCACGGCGCCAGTGGTGCGGCATGGAGCCCTGCGGGAACAAGGTCAAGGCGGCCGCTTACCGCGCCCGCAAGCGGAACACTCCCGCACTGGCCGCTCGCTGACCGCCCTCGCGCCCGACCGGTCGCTCACCCTGGAACCCGGCCCCGGACGTCACGACCTGGCACGTGGCCGACGGCGCCGGTTTCTTCTGCGTGGTCCCGGCCTCACTGCGCCCCTGAGCACACACGTGACCCTTCGGGCTGCCGCGTCGGCCTGGCCCGTTGCCATAAGGTTCGTCGATACGTTTCCTGGGTATGTATCCCAGGAGACCGATGTTCGATGGGCATGTCATGGGCGTGGACCACGGGGAATATCCACGTCGTCCGCGTCTCTCTGGACGCGGGCTCCCCCGTGGGTACCATTCGCAGCGTCATCCACTACAAGGGAGTGAACGGTTGTGACCAGCCAATCAGCCGCCATGCTCCGGTCGCGGTACGTAGCTCAGGCCGCATCGGATCTGGAAGAGAACCGTCGACGTCAGCTGGAGATGGCCGAGAAGTTGAAGATGTTGAAGCAGGAGGAGGAGCTCCTGGTCGACATCCTGAACCTTGCCGAACGGTACGAAGGTTTGTCAGAGTCCTCGCCTCTGCCCGAGCAGGCTCAGGCGGAACCCGAGCTCACCAGGACGAAGCCGCGCCGAGCCGCCGCTTCCCCCACACCTGCCCGGCGTGCGGGCAAGGCCCCCGCGAAGGGAAAGGCGCGCCAGCCGCTGCTCGGCGACCTGCTGCTGACCCTGCTCTCCGCGCACGACGAGCCGCGTCTGGCCAAAGAGCTGCGGGACGAGCTGCTCGAGAAGCACCCGAAGCGCAACCCCACCCCCCAGGTGGTGCGCAACACCCTGGAGTCACTCGTGGCCAAGGGCCGCATCCGGCGTCACAGGCAGCAGCGGTCCGTGATGTACACCCTCGACGAGTCCGGCCGGCGTGCGATCGAGGCCCGGGAGACCGAGCCCACGGACGACGTGTGACCGCTGTGCGTCCCCGGGACCACTCGGCTGGCACGCACGGTGCGCACCATACTCACCGGTGTTGCCCGCCCTACCGCGGCGTGGCGGGGCACACCGGCACGGAGCAGGTCGGCTGAACACCTGCCGACGCTGGCATCCTCGCAGGCCCCGACACCCGTCACTCCCCCACGGTCTCCGGCGCCCCTCTCACCGCCCCCGTCCGGGCCGACCGCCCGATAGGAACCAGCCGACGCCGGCCCGCCCCTCGCAGGCCTCGGCACCGGCTTCGACTGTACTGAACAGCCCCCGCGCCCTGCCCCGAAGGGCAGCAGCGCCTCCCGGCCGCCTCGCGCAGCAACCGACCGAACTGCTCCTCGCCCTCGACCCCGCCAAGGCCCCCGTCATCGTGATGGGAGACGCCGGCTCGCTGTCACACTGACCTGGTCAGGCCCCGCGCCTGGGCAGCCGCCAGCCGGGGCGCGGGAAGTGGCAGGTGTAGCCGTCCGGGTAGCGTTGCAGGTAGTCCTGGTGGTCCGGCTCGGCCTCCCAGAACGGTCCGGCCGGGGTGACCTCGGTGACCACAGGTCCCGGCCACAGTCCCGAGGCCTCGACGTCGGCGATGGTGTCCTCGGCCACTCGCCGCTGCTCGTCGTCCAGGTAGAAGATGGCCGAGCGGTAGCTGTCCCCGATGTCGTTGCCCTGCCGGTTCTTCGTGGACGGATCGTGGATCTGGAAGAAGAACTCCAGGAGGGTCCGATAGTCGGTCGCCGTCGGGTCGAAGACGATCTCGACGGACTCGGCGTGCCCCTCGTGGTGGCGGTACGTCGGGTCGGCCAGGTCGCCGCCGCTGTACCCCACCCGTGTCGCCAGAACCCCCGGCTGCTCGCGGATGAGTTCCTGCATACCCCAGAAGCACCCGCCCGCCAGTACGGCCCTCTTCTCACTGCCGGCCATCGTCTGTCACCGTCCTCTTCGCGTCTCGCGTCGCCTCCGGCCGGCCTCGCGCGCCGGCCGGTCGGCCCAGGTGTGCCACCTTCCGGGAAGGGTGGCGCACTCCTAGACTGACACACCCTTCATCACCAGTCAAATAGGTGACGCATTGAGATGGCGGTGGACCCGCGGAGGTGGCCGGCAAGAGGGACCAAGTGCTTTGGGGCCTGCCCCAAGCAGCTCGCGCGTGATCACCACCGCATCGAGCCAAACTCCGGGCCTTCGATGGGCGGCCGTGTTCACCAGGCGCCGCGGAACGGCGGTGATGTGGGCGCCGGGCCCAGCGTGGTGGTGCCCGGCGCCGCCCGGTGACCGAGGCCGGTGCGGTACGCGTCGAGCGCGGCCTCTGTACGGCCCATACGCCGCAGCAGATCGCCCAGCAGTCGGCACAGATCGGCCAGATCACCCGCCGCCCCGCTGCGCTCCAGCAGGGCAAGGGCCATGACGTAGTGCTCCTCGGCCTGCTCGTCCGCGCGCTCCTTCTCGGCGATCAGTCCCAGCAGCCGGTGGGCTCCCGCGGCGTGGACGGCGCCGCGTCCGTCGCCGAGGTCCGCGCCGAGCTCCAGCAGCCGGGACAGCAGGGCCACCGCCTCCTCGCGCTTTCCCTGGCGGCGCAGCACATCGGCCAGTTCGACCTCGACCTGTGCGGTGTAGAGGGCGGCGCTGCGGGCGGCGAGCATCTCGCGGGCGGTGCGCAACTCGCGCTCGGCGGCCTCCAGGTCGCCGTTCTGGGCGTGTACATAGCCGCGCATCCAGTGGCAGTGGGCCAGCTCGGTACGGGTCTGCAGTTGCTGGTAGAGGTCCTGAGCCTTGGCGAGTGAGGCGTCTGCCTCGGCGATCCGCCCCTCGGCGAGCAGGGTGCGTGCCACGCTGCGGTGCATGCCGGCGACGAGGGCCGGGTCGGAGACCCGCGGGGCCAGCGCCAGGGCGAGTTCGGCGGCCTGGGCGGCGCGGGCGTGCGCGCCCATGTCCATGTACGGGCCGATGGAGGCGGCGTACAGCAGCAAAAGGGCATCCGGATCGTGCAGGCCCTGGGCGTTCAGTTCGTCGAGGGCGGTCTCCAGGATGTAACAGGCGTAGCGCAGTTCACCGGCGAGCAGGTGCGCGACGGCCCGGCCGCGCAGGGCGCGGACCCGGCGAGGGGGTGGCTCACCGGCCGAGGTGAGGATCCGTTCTGCCGACTCGAAGTGCTCGCGGGCGGCGTCCAGTTCCCCACTGTCCAGGGCGCATTCGCCGAGCCCGGTGAGCGCGTCGGCCTGTTCGGATTCCAGGGCGAGTTCCTCGGCATCGGCGAGCAGTTCCCGGTAGCGGGCGGCCGCCTCGCCGAGGGTGCCGGTGGCGAGCAGGCGGCGGGCGTCCGTGAGGGCGAGGCGCAGCTCGGTGGCGAGCCGGGCGGAGCGGCCGGTGGTGAGCTCTTCGTAGGTGGTGCCGAGCCGCTCGGCCAGGAAGCGCAGGGCGGTCTCGGAGGGGCGTACCCTGCCGGACTCCAGTGTGGAGATGTACGCGGCCGTGTACGCGGGCTCGGCCAGTTGCCGCTGCGTCAGACCTCGTTCGGCACGCAGGCGCTGTACGCGCTGTCCGATGACAGCCGGTTCGTCCATGGTGCGTTCCTCTTCCTGCGGTTTCACATCCGCAAGGGCATTGTGCGCCACTGGCAGGGGGCTCTAAGTTAAGCGTCCTGTTAAGCGCGTTGATACGCGCACTTAAGATGCTTGTCCTGGGGAGAGATTGTTGCGCCCGTCCATACGCAGATCAATGGCAGCGGCCACGGTGGCCGCCGCCGTCATGACCGCCCTCGCCGTCACCCCCGGCTCCGCTTCCGCGGGCGCCGGCCCGGAGGCGACCGGGCGGGTCAAGGTAGAGATACCCGGCCACGAGCACGCCGAAAGCGGTGAGCACGGCCACCACGAGGCCGGCTCCGGCTACACCTGGGTGCCGTCCGCCAAGGGCGGCCCCGGGGCCCGTACCTCCGCGCCGCTCTCCGCGGCCGAGACCCGGGCCGACGGCGATGTCACCAAGGTCATCGACAACGGCCCCACGGCCGACCGTCTCGATGTGGTCGTCGTCGGCGACGGCTACACCGCCGCCGAACTGGACCAGTTCCACATCGACGCCAAGGAGAAGTGGGCCGAGGTGACGGCCGTCGAGCCGTACACCGCCTATCAGAACCTCTTCAACGTCTGGACCGTCGACGCCGTCTCGAACGACTCCGGAGTCTCCGGCGACCCGGGCCGGGACGTCGTCAAGGACACCGCACTCGGCTCGTACTTCTGGTGCGGGGACATCGAGCGGCTGCTCTGCGTCGACGAGCAGAAGGTCGACTCGTACGTCGCCAAGGCCCCCGAGGCCGACCTCGTCATCGTCCTCTCCAACAGCACCAAGTACGGCGGCGCCGGCTACAACACGCCCAGCCAGAAGCTCGGTTACGAGGGCATCTCCACCGCCTCCGCCGGCAACGACAGGTCCGGCCAGGTCGCCATCCACGAGACCGGCCACTCCCTCGGCAAGCTCGCGGACGAGTACTTCTCCGCTGGCACGCCGGGATACGAGCAGTACACCGGCGCGGAGCCCTGGGAATCCAACATCTCCACCCTGAGCGCCGACGCCATGGCCGCTCGGCAGACCAAGTGGTACCGCTGGCTCGGCGAGACCTCTCCCGACGGCGGCACGGTCGGCGCGTACCAGGGCGGCGGCTACTACGAGGCGGGCATCAGCCGGCCCACCGACGCCTCGCTCATGCGCTTCCTCGGCAAGCCCTTCAACCTCCCCGGCCGCGAAGCGATGATCGCCGGCTTCTACCGCCACGCGTCCATCGCGACCCCCGTCACCCCCACCGACCGCACCCTGCGCCAGCTCGACACCGCGCGCGTCGAGGTGCCGCGGCTGGCGGGCGAGCAGCAGCTCGACATCCAGTGGTACCTCGACGGCAAGCCGCTGACCGCCCAGGCGGGCCGGACCGCGGTACCCGTCGCTGCGCTCCACCTGGACTCGCGGGACGTCCGCAGCCACCGCCTCACCGTCGTCGTCACCGACCGCACGGACGCCGTGCGCGACCCGGCGATCGCCGCGACCCTCAAGGACGAGCAGTCCTGGACGGTCCGGCACTGACCTGCGGACCACCAGGATGTGGAGGCCGCCTTGCGGGCGGCCTCCACATCCGCCGCCAGCCCGTACTCGCCCAGCGCCGCCGACGAGGACTCCACCACGGCCGGCGCCGCGTCCGTGCCGTGGTGGTTGACCCGGATCATCTCGGCGCCAGCGCCCCAAGGCGCGCGACCGCGTCGCGAACTGCCGCATCCGGCCCGGCTCGGGGCTCGGCGACATCGCTTCGGCAAGTAGGTGCCGACGCTGGAACGCCCCCTTCATCACGTGCACCACGGCGGTGATGTCGTCGGCGGCCAGGGCGACGTCTACACCCTGGCGCACCCGCTTCCACACCGCCGCAGCCGGCGCGGGACGCATACGCCTCTGATCGCCGTCGTCACCGCGGCCGTCGCACTCGCGGCCGCCCATCTGCTCGGGCGCCTGCGTCCCCAGCACCCGCCTGGGCGACTGAGCGGCCGATCAGGTGCGTGTGCCATTCCCTCGGGGGCAATCCCGGCAAGCATCGTTTCCGTACGTCTTCACAAGAGGCAAACCCTCCTGCACAAGGCACGGCCTGGGAAGTGACAAGACCACGGCGGTGCCCGCCCCGCCCGACGCCTGCTGCGTCGAACTCGGCGCGGACGACGTGGCACAAGGCTCCTCGGGCCCCCGAACCGCCTGCGGCCGGTGAGCCGGCGAAGGGGCTGCAGCCTGGCAGCATCCTTCCGCGATGTGGCGTGAGTACTCGCCGTCGATCGGTGGCTTGGCGCGTCCGTGCTGAGGAAGCACCGTATTCACATGCTCACCGGAGCACGCCATGATTACGAAGAGTTATATGCATCTGGTTTCGGCTCGCACGGAACCCGCAGCGCCGGTCATCGCCACGCCGAAATCATCCGCATCCGACTGGGGACTGCTGCTGATCAGGCTGACCTTCGGACTGCTGATGGCCGGCCACGGGGCCCAGAAGCTGTTCGGGCTTTTCGGGGGCATGGGCCTGACGGCAACCGGTAAGGGGTTCGCATCCCTTGGTTACCACCCGGGAAAGTTCTTCGCCCTAGTGGGCGGTCTGTCCGAATTCCTCGGTGGCCTCGGCCTGGCTGTAGGGCTGTTCACCCCGCTCGCGGCCGCTGCCCTGATTGGCGTGATGATCAATGCCATGGCCACCGTGACCGGTGCCCATGGTCTGTGGGAGACCAGCGGCGGCGTGGAGTACAGCGTCTGTATCGCCGTTGTCGCCTTGGCCGTCGCCATGATCGGTCCCGGTCGGCTGGCCGTCGACCGGTTCTTCCGTTGGGGTGCGGGCGGCTGGGCCGAGGGCGCCGTTGCCCTGGGCCTCGGCGGAATCGCTGCCGCCATCGTGCTGAGTCTCTGAATCTTCGGGAGACGGCCGTCACCTGCCGCCGGCGCTTGGACAGACCTGCCCGCCGTCGAGGGCGACCCGCCACGACCACGCGCCCCGAGGCTGACGTACTCGCGGACGAGAAGGACCGCGCAAAGCTGGAGGAGCTGAAAGAGCTGCGGCTCAACAATGACGGCTTCACGACGGCCGACTTCTGAGTCCGCCCAGGCCACCATCATGGCCTCCGTAGTGATGACGTGCGTCTTTGGCCGGAGTACATGATCAGACGAAGGCTGCCTGCTCGTTTTGCGGTTACTGGCATGAGCCACGTTCGAGTCGGGCATGCGCGATCGACCGCGCACGCCCAGCTCCTTCCCAGGCTGCCGGACCCCTTCCTGACAGTCTCGGCTGAGGCACCCGGCACCTCGGGTTAGCCTGGATGGGCGAGACAGGAGCAACCCCGGCATGGCCAGTACCACCGAC
>NZ_JBFBCG010000110.1:0-17794 GCF_040683105.1 Streptomyces sp. NPDC051020
GGATACGACGTCGACACTCGCATCCTTGCAGGCCAGCGGCACCTTTCTGCTACCGGGACGTCAGATCACCCAATTCCGCTGAATACCCAGGGCCAAGCACGTCCACGACTCGACGACCTTCCCGTCGACAAGAAACACGATCTCCTCGAACTCCTCGACGTCCAAGTAGTCGTGACCAGTACGGTGCCTGGAGCCCTACGCAACGCGGGTTGCCGCTTCGAGACCTGGTTCAACGACCGAGGGCGCTTGGTGCCGCCGGTACTCACCGACGAGCAGTGGGCGTGTGTAGAGGACCTCTTCCCAAGGCCCAAAAAGCAGTCCAGGATTGTCCCCCCGCGACTCGCGTTCGAGGCGTCGCTGTACAAGGTTCGGCACGGCCTGATGTGGAAGGATCTCCCGGAGCACGTCACTCAAGGGCAGCGCCCCCAGAGCCTCTACCAGCGTGCGCTTGAGTACCTGAAGACCGGAGTTTGGGAGAGGGCGGTATGCGCACTGGGCGAGCACGACGGCACACTGGTTTCCCCCCTGTACGGGCTGCCGGACCTCGACATCACCGGCACCTTCGACCCGCGCCTCAGCAGCCCCCCGAGGCGCGATGTGGTCGATGGAAACGTCACGATGCCGGAGGGCGCACTCGCACACGTTTCAAGCTCTTCATGGCGTACCCCGGTGTCTTCTACAGCGACGACGGCCAGATCCTGCGCGCGATGCAACGGGCCGCAGGGAACGGTGGGCTGATCATGATGCACGCCGAGAACGGCATCGCGATCGACGTCCTCGCCGAACAGGCACTGGCCGCGGGCCGCACCGACCCGCGCTACCACGGCGACGTCCGCAAGGTGGCGCTGGAGGCAGAGGCCACCCACCGTGCCGTCCAGCTCGCCCGTGTCGCCGGATCCCCGCTGTACGTCGTGCACGTCTCCGCCGACGAGGCCGTCGCCGAGCTGGCGGCCGCCCGCCACAAGGGACTCCCGGTCTTCGGCGAGACCTGCCCGCAGTACCTCTTCCTCTCCACCGACAACCTCGCCGAGCCGGACTTCGAGGGCGCGAAGTACGTGTGCTCCACCCCGCTGCGGCCCAAGGAGCACCAGGAGGCGCTCTGGCGCGGCCTGCGGAACAACGAGCTCCAGGTCGTCTCCACCGACCACTGCCCGTTCTGCTTCTCCGGCCAGAAGGAGAGGGGACGCGGCGACTTCTCGAAGATCCCGAACGGCATGCCCGGCGTGGAGAACCGGATGGACCTCCTCCATCAGGCGGTCGTGGACGGCCACATCTCCCGCCGCCGCTGGATCGAGATCGCCTGCGCCTCCCCGGCCCGGATGTTCGGCCTCTACCCGAAGAAGGGCACCATCGCCCCGGGCGCCGACGCCGATGTCGTCATCTACGACCCGCACGCCGAGCAGACCCTCTCCGCCGAGACCCACCACATGAACGTCGACTACTCGGCGTACGAGGGAAAGCGCATCACCGGACAGGTCGAGACCGTCCTCTCGCGCGGTGAAGTCGTCATCGACCGGAGGAAGTTCACCGGGCGCGCCGGCCACGGCATCTACACCCCGCGCGCCACCAGTCAGTACCTGGACTAGGGCGTGTTTCGAACGTCCCGCCTGCCGGGCGACGCCTGGCACACACGCTCGCCGCGTTGTCGGGCTCGTCCCGATACGCCCAGTATCGGGGCGACCCTCCGCCTTGCGATCGCACGCCCCGGACGCCGCCCGGCCCGCCCTGCGGGCGGACGACGCTACTGTCGAAACACGCCCTAGGAGCACCTGCCATGGACTTCGGACTCGTCCTCCAGACCGACCCGCCCGCATCGGCCGTCGTGGGCCTGATGCGCCGCGCCGAACGCAACGGGTTCCGCTACGGCTGGACCTTCGACTCGGCGGTGCTCTGGCAGGAACCGTTCGTCATCTACAGCCGGATCCTCGAACACACCGAACGCCTCATCGTCGGCCCGATGGTCACCAACCCGGGCACCCGCACCTGGGAGGTCACCGCCTCCACCTTCGCCACCCTCAACGACATGTACGGCAACCGCACCGTCTGCGGCATCGGCCGCGGCGACTCCGCGATGCGCGTCGCCGGACGCAAGCCCAACACCCTGGCCCGCCTCGGCGAGGCCATCGACGTCATCCGCGACCTCGCCGAGGGCCGGGAGGCGACCGTCGACGGGCAGCCGGTCCAGATTCCGTGGGTGAAGGGCGGCAGACTGCCTGTCTGGATGGCCGCGTACGGTCCGAAGGCGCTCGCCCTCGCCGGACAGAAGGCCGACGGATTCATCCTGCAGCTCGCCGACCCGTTCCTCACCGAGTGGATGATCAAGGCCGTCCGGGACGCGGCGGCGGAGGCGGGCCGAGACCCGGACTCCCTGACGATCTGCGTCGCCGCGCCCGCGTACGTGGGCGACGACCTCGACCACGCCCGCGAGCAGTGCCGCTGGTTCGGCGGCATGGTGGGCAACCATGTCGCGGACCTGGTGTCCCGGTACGGCGAACACTCCGGCGTCGTACCCGAGGCACTGACCGAGTACATCGCGGGGCGTGCCGGATACGACTACAGCCACCACGGGCGCGCCGGAAATCCGGACACCGCCTTCGTCCCCGACGAGATCGTCGACCGGTTCTGCCTCCTCGGCCCCGCCGAGGCACACATCGAGAAACTCCGGGCGCTGCGCGACCTGGGCGTCGACCAGTTCGCGGTCTACGACATGCACGATGCGCGCGAAGCGACGATCGATGCGTACGGCTCCCGGATCATCCCCGCCCTGTCCGCCTGACCCGCGCCTCCCCCCACGGCTGTACGCGCGCCCTCCCCAGCCCCGCACGGCACCGCTCACGAGCGAAGGGTCCAGCCGCCATGACGTCCACCGTCCCACCCACTCCACCGATTCCACCGCAGGACCGGATACCCGCGCCGCCGGACCGGGTGGAACTCGCCCCCGGAGCCGTCCCCGCCGACAACCGCTTCATCAACGAGGACCTGCTGCCCGTTCCCCTGGAGCGGCGCAACTGGACCACGTACAACTTCGCCGCCCTCTGGGTCGGGATGGCGCACAACATCCCGTCGTGGCTGCTTGCCTCCGGTCTCGTCGCCCTTGGTATGGACTGGAAGCAAGCTGTCTTCACCATCGCGCTGGCCAACCTCATCGTGCTCGGCCCGATGCTGCTGACCGGCCACGCCGGACCCAAGTACGGCATCCCGTTCCCCGTGCTGGCCCGCGCCTCCTTCGGTCTGCGCGGCGCCAACCTGCCCGCGCTGATCCGGGCCGCGGTGGCCTGCGCCTGGTTCGGCATTCAGACCTGGATCGGCGGCGTCGGTATCTTCACCCTGCTCGGGAAGACCTTCGGTGGCTGGGCGAAGGCCTCCGAGATCGGCGGGCAGCCCTGGACGCTCTGGCTCTGTTTCATCCTCTTCTGGGCGCTCGAACTCGCCATCATCTACCGAGGGATGGACACCCTGCGGCGGTTCGAGAACTGGGCGGCGCCGTTCGTCATCGTCGGCGCCCTGGTGCTGCTGGTCTGGGTCGCCGTCAAGGCCGGCGGCTTCGGCCCGCTGCTCGACCAGCCCTCGAAGCTCGGCTGGGGCGCGGACTTCTGGCCGGTCTTCTTCCCGTCCCTGATGGGCATGATCGCCTTCTGGGCCACGCTCTCCCTGAACATCCCCGACTTCACCCGCTTCGGCGCCGGCCAGCGCGCCCAGATCTGGGGCCAGACGCTGGGCCTGCCGACCACGATGACGCTCTTCGCGCTCCTCTCGGTCCTCGTCACCTCCGGCTCACAGGCCGTGTACGGAAAAGCGATCTGGGACCCGGTCGAGCTCGTTGCCAGGACCGACAACGTCTTCGGACTGCTCTACGCCCTGGTGACCGTGCTGGTCGCGACGATCTCCGTGAACATCGCGGCGAACGTGGTGTCGCCCGCGTACGACCTGGCCAACCTCGCACCCAAGCTCATCAACTTCCGTACGGGCGCGCTGATCACGGGTGTCGTCGGTGTGCTGATCATGCCGTGGAAGCTCACCGAGACCCCGGAGCTGTACATCTTCACCTGGCTCGGTCTGGTCGGCGGTCTGCTCGGTACGGTGGCCGGCATCCTGATCGCCGACTACTGGATCGTCCGGCGCACCGTCCTCGACCTCGCCGACCTCTACCGCCCCGGCGGCCGCTACTGGTACACGGACGGCTGGAACTGGCGCGCCGTCGGTGCCTTCGCGGTCGGCGGTGTCCTGGCCATCGGCGGATCCCATTCCGCCCCCGGCAAGGGCCCGTTCCCGGCTGACGGCCTGATCCCGTTCCTGAAGCCGCTCGCGGACTACGGCTGGGCGGTCGGTCTGGTTTCCTCGCTGCTGCTGTACGTGCTGCTCAGCGGCCGGTCCGGGGCCACAGCAGCTGCCGGGAACGGCTCAGCAGTGCGCTGATGTCGAGCGTCCAGGCAGGCCGGCGGCGCGGCTGTGGGCACCGGCTCGTCGAATGCCGAGAAGCCCACGGTTGCGTTCGCCTCCGGCGAATCGCTCCGCACGTCGGTCCTCAGCGGATACGGACTGCCCGTGGCCGCGACGTACGTCGTCAGCGCCCGGGCCGGAGCGGCTGCCCACCTGTGTACACAGGGTGAGGTCCAGGCCTGTTTTCTGTCACGGACGGTGGGGGACGGTGTCGGGGCACCGAGTCCGTCACCAGGAAGAGGACATGCGAACGATGAAGCTGTGCACGGGGAGTCTGTCGGGGGCCGTGCTGCGGGGCGCTGTTGTCGCAGTAATGACCGCGGCGCTCGCGGCACCCACGACGGCCGCCACCGCAGTGACACCCATGCCGACGCCGCCCGGCCTGTCCTGCGACACGGGAAAGCACGAGATCGACGACCACACGGGATACGCGCTGTGCCGGAACAAGGGCACCACGGCGCAGACCTTCTGGGTGCACCTGGTCTGCGGCTGGTCGCCGGACGTAGACGGTGAACACGTCACCCTCAACCCGGGCCAGTCCGGCCAATCCACCGCACACTGCGCGGGCATCGGCACCGGGATTGGCGAGATCGGCGTCCGGCCGTAGGGCAGCCCGGAGAAACCGGCAAGCGGTACTGACACTCCACGCCGAACGGTTGAGTGGACCGGCCGCTACTCGTTACCCTCCAGTAAGACCGGTCGGCACATGGGAGGCGGCGTCGCCCACCCCCCATGTGCCGGTCGGTCTGAGTTCGCTTGGGCGGACAGATTCGGAAGGCGCGGGCATGCGCCGAAATCCGGGAGGCGTACAGCCCATGTCCTCAGCAGAGTTCACGGATTCGACCGGACTGGCGGACAGCGCACGCGAGCTGGCCGACGGCCGGACCACCTCGACCCAGCAGGTGTCCGCCGCCCTCGAACGCATCGAAGCGAGCCAGAGCACCCTCAACGCCTTCCGGCACCTGCGTGCCACCGAAGCGCTCGCGGAGGCCGCCGAAGCCGACCGGCGCCTTGCCGCGGGGGAGCGGCTGCCTCTGCTCGGGGTGCCGGTCGCCGTCAAGGACGACACCGATGTCGCCGGAATGCCCACCTACTTCGGCTGCCGCGGCGACCTGCCCGCAGCCACCACCGACAGCGAGGCCGTCCGCCGGCTCCGCGCCGCCGGGGCCGTGATCGTCGGGAAGACCAACTCCTGCGAGCTCGGGCAGTGGCCCTTCACCGAAGGACCCGCCTTCGGTGCCACCCGTAACCCGTGGAACACCGACCACACCCCCGGTGGCTCGTCCGGCGGTTCCGCCGCGGCCGTGGCCGCCGGGCTGGTACCCGCCGCCCTCGGCTCGGACGGCGCCGGGTCCGTCCGTATCCCGGCCGCCTGGACCCATCTCGTCGGCATCAAACCGCAGCGCGGCCGGATCTCGGTCCACCCGCACCACGACGCCTTCCAGGGCCTCACCGTCAACGGACCGCTGGCCCGTACCGTCGCCGACGCCGCTCTGCTGCTCGACGCGGCCGCCGGACCGCACCCCGACGACCTGCACCGGCCCCCGCCCGTCGCGGCCTCCGCCGCCGCCGGCCGCGACCCCGGCCGGCTGCGGATCGCCCTCGCGTGGCAGCCCCCGCTCACCCTCACCCGTACCGCCCCCCACCCCGACGTACGACGGGCTGTCACGGCACTCGCCGAGGCGCTCGCCCGGCTCGGCCATCAGGTCGAGGAGGCCAGGCCCCGTTACGGGCTGATCGGTCTCGGCTTCCTCCCCCGTGCTACGGCCGGGATCGCCGAACTTGCCGCACTCCACCCCGAACCTGCCCTCCTCGACCCGCGCACCCGCAGCGCCCTGCGCACCGGCACCCGGCTCGGGGGCCGGACAGTGCGGGCGGCCCGGGCCCGGGAGGTGCGCCAGCAGCGCAGGATCGGTGCGCTCTTCCACGCGCCCCGGGTGGGAGACCGGTTCGACGTACTGCTCACCCCGACGACCGCCGCGCCGCCGCCCCGGATCGGCGCATTCGACGGCCTGAGCGCCTGGCGCACCGATGTGGCGATCGCCGAGGCGTGCCCGTACGCCTGGCCGTGGAACGTGCTGGGCTGGCCCGGCATCAATGTGCCGGGCGGCTTCACTGCCGACGGGCTCCCCATCGGTGCCCAGCTGCTCGGCCCCTCCCGCAGCGAGGAGCTGCTGATCTCCCTCGCCGCCCAACTGGAGGCCGATCAGCGCTGGTACGAGCACCGGCCGCCGGCCTCCGCGGGCGCCTGACACCCCACCGGTCAGAGCGGGCGGCGGTCGCCGACCACCCACACCCCCGCCGGCAGCAGCACGCCCTCCGCGGTCTCGTACGGCAGCAGGGTCTTCGTCATCGAGGCCCGGGTGGTGCCGGAGACGGTGAGCCCCGGCGTACGGGAGACGAAGAGTCGAACAGCGGCTCGTCGAAGCGGGCGAGCATGGCGTTGTAGCGGTCGGGATGGTCGGCCCAGTGCAGGCCGATCGGTCCGTTCCACGCGTCGGTGACGGTCATGCGTGCTCCTCGGTCCTTGCGGTCAGGGTTGCCTCGATGCGTTCGACGGCGCAGATCGCGCCGAACGCGATCAGATGAACCAGGCAGTGATCGGTGAACGGCGGCGCCAGCCAGGCCGCCACGTCCTCGTCGATGATCCGGTACGGGGCACGCGCCGCGAGCAGCGCGAGGCGTGCTCCCGGCCGCTCTTCCCGGTCCGGCAGCTCCTCGCCGTGCAGAGGGAGCGGGGCCACGCCGTCCCAGGCTGCCACCGACGCCCGTACCAGCGCGGCGTCCTCGTCACTGAGCAGCCCGGCGCCCAGGTGCGCCGCCGCTCGCAGCGCGCCGAACGCGGTGCCGATCGGGGTGTCCGCCGCCCACGCGGGCGCCGGCCCCTCCGTCTCGAGCAGGGTCAGGCTCTCGCCGGGCACAAGTTCGCGGCGGACCGTACGGGCCAGCGAGCGGCCCGCCACGCTCCGTACCAGGCGGTACTTCTCGGCGCCCCCGGGCAGCATGTCCTCGGTCAGCAGGGACGACACGATCCGGTTGATGAAGTGGAACACCAGCGCGGTCCCGATGTACTCCGGTGCCTGCCCGGACGGGAACGGCTGCGGCGTGCTCATGTCCTTGCCCCACGCCAGCAGTTGACGGTGTCCGGGGTCCTCGGGCTGCTCGCCGCGGGCGATTCTCTCGGCCAGGGCGTGGTCGCCGGTGGCATGCAGGAGCACCGTGTGCGCGGTGACGCAGAACGGGCACCGGTTGGCGAGCGAGACCCCCGCCGCCACCACCTCCTTTCCGGTGCGCGACGCCTGCCCGGCCAGCAGGGACTCCCGCATGACTGCCCAGGTGCCGGTTAGCAGGGGCGGCGCGGCGGACAGCACGACAAAGGTCGTGGCGCGGTCGATACCGAAGTCGGTGGCCAGCTGTGCGTACACATCGGCGACCACTCCGGTCGCCGACTTCGGCGGTTCGGGTGAGGTGTATCGAAAGGGTACGGTCATGGAGACGATGCTCACCCGTCGAACGGTGCCCGGTCGTCGTACGGCCGAAGGCAGTTGAGGATGGTCCCGGCCGACCGGCGGTGGCCGCGACTACTGCCCCGGGAGTAGCGCGGAATCCGTCCCGCAGGATGATGACCACGCTGTCGCGGCGGAGTTAGGGTGCGGCTCATGCAGGGGGACATCGACCGGCGGACTCACCTGCTGGACACCGCACTCGCCATCGCGATCGGCGCGGCGGTCCTCGCCGCTGCCTGCGCCGCCTCAAGGCCGGACACGCTCGACCTGCTGTTCGTCGCAGTCGGCACCCTGGCACTCGCCGGGCACCGGCAGGCGCCGCGCGCCGTGCTCGCCGTCACCACCGTCTCCATGCTGGCCTACGTCGTGCACGCCCACCCCGGAAGCTGGGCGGCGTTCCCCGTGCTGTCCGCCGTGCATGCGGCGGCACGCAGTGGACACCGCGTGTGGGGCATCGCCGCCGGCGCCCTCTTCCTCGCTGGGTACTTCACGGTCCTGATCGTCGCCGCACCAAGCGCGCAGGACACAGTCGAGCGCACCCTGCTGCTGCTCGGCTGGTTCCTCTGCGCCGGGGTCACCGGACTCATCGACAAGAACTGGCAGGCGTATCTCCGCCAGACCGAGCAGCGGGCGCTCGACGCCGAACGCAGCCGCGACGAGGCGGCGCTGCGCCGAGCCGGGGAGGAGCGGCTGCGGATCGCCCGGGAGCTGCACGACTCGCTGACCCACTCCATCTCGATCGTCAAGCTCCAGGCCGGAGTTGCCGTTCACCTGGCCCGCAAGCGGGGCAGCGAGGTGGAGCCCGCACTGCTTGCGATCCAGGAGGCGAGCGGCGAAGCGATGCGGGAGCTGCGGGCGACCCTGGAGGTGCTTCGCACCGATGTGGTGGAGCCGGGCACGGGGCTGGACCGCATCGACGAGCTGGCCGAGCGGGCCCGCACTGCGGGCATCGCACTGTCCGTCACCGTCACCGGCGTCGAACGCACCCTGCCGTCGGACATCGACCGGGCCGCCTACCGCATCGTGCAGGAAGCACTCACCAATGTGGCCCGGCACGCCGACCGCGCCCGGACGACCGTCGAACTTGTCTACGAGGCAGACGTGTTGACTGTGAGCGTCGACGATCAGGGCCCCTGCGCTCCCGGCGATTCCGTCACCCCGGGTACCGGCCTCACCGGCATGGGCGAGCGTGTCAGGGCTCTCGGTGGCACCCTCGCCGCCGCACCACGCCCGGGCGGTGGCTTCTCCGTACGTGCCGAACTGCCCCTGCGGACACCGGGAACCGCGCTATGAACCATCAGGACACGATCCGGGTGCTGATCGTCGACGACCAGGCCCTGATGCGCGCCGGATTCCGCGCCCTGCTGGACGCCGAGGACGGCATCGAAGTGATCGGCGAGGCGGCCGACGGCCGTCAGGGAGTGGAACTCGCCCGCCACCACACCCCGGACGTTGCCCTCGTCGATGTACAGATGCCCGTGATGGGAGGTATCGAGGCCACCCGCGAGATCGCCGCCGACCCGCTGCTGGCCGGTGTCCACGTCGTCATCCTCACCAACTACGGGCTCGACGAGTACGTCTTCGACGCGCTGCGCGCCGGGGCCGCCGGGTTCCTTCTCAAGGACACCGAGCCCGCCGAACTCCTCCAGGCCATCCGTGTCGCGGCCCGCGGCGACGCGCTGCTGTCGCCCGCCATCACCCGCCGGCTGATCGGCGAGTTCGTCTCCCGGCCGCCGGACCGGGCCACGGCCCCCGGCTTCGAGACCCTGACCCGGCGCGAACGCGAGGTGAGTGCGCTGGCCGCACGGGGGCTGACCAACGAGGAGATCGCCGCGCACATGGTGATCAGCCCGTTCACCGCGAAGACCCATGTCAGCCGGGCGATGACGAAGCTGGGCGCCCGTGACCGGGCCCAACTCGTCGTCTTCGCCTACGAGTCGGGTCTCGTCGCGCCGCGGGATCCGCACCCCTGATTCTCGTCGGCCGGCCGTCGGGCGGTACGCCACCGAACCCCGTACGCCACCGGACCGCGCCCCTCAATCCGTACGCCCTGAGAAGGGGATCGCCATGACTGGACCGAGCCCCTACGGCACGCGCGCGGTCCACTCCTCGGTGGCGAACTTCGTCCGCGCCAGCTTCTCCGCCTGGGTCATTTCTTCCGCTGTGACTTCGCCGGGGGTCAGTCCGTAGCGGTTTCGGAAGGAGGCGATCATGTTCTCGATCACCTGTTCCCGGGCGAGGCCCGTCTGGCGGCGGAGGGGGTCGACGCGCTTCTTGGCGCTCTTGGTGCCCTTGTCGGACATCTTCTCCTTGCCGATGCGCAGGACCTCGAGCATTTTGTCGGCGTCGATGTCGTACGCCATGGTCACGTGATGCAGGACGGCTCCAGGGCCACCGTCAGGGCCGACCATTCGCTTCTGGGCGGCGCCGGCGATCTTTCCGGCGTCGGTGGCGATGTCGTTGAGGGGCTGGTACCAGGCTTTGATGCCCATGTCGCCGAGGGCGCCGAGCACCCAGTCGTCGAGGTAGGCGTAGCTGTCGGCGAAGGAGAGGCCGGAGACCAGCGACTCCGGCACAGACAGGGAGTACGTAATGGTACTCATGGGCTCTACGAACATGGCTCCACCGCCAGAAATGCGGCGTACCACGGTTATTCCGTGCTTCGCTGCCCCTCCGGGGTCCACCTCATTGCGCAGCGACTGGAAGCTGCCGATGACCACAGCAGGCGAGGCCCATTCCCAGACCCGGAGTGTGGGAGCCCGCCGCCCGGCGGCAACCTCTGCGGTGAGGACCTCGTCCAGTGCCATGTGCAGGGCCGGGGCCTGCGGCTCCATGTGCACCAACTGCCAGTCGTAGTCGCTCCACTCGGTCGCATCGGCCAGCGCTCGCCGAACAGCGATGCCGACGCCCTCCGCAGTCAGTCCGAGCATGACGGTCGACTCCGGCAGCCCCGCCGTGATCCGGGCCGCTAGGCCTCCGGCGTCCGTCGAGGATGGGGCACCCTCCAGGGCCCTGTTGATCGAGAGGATTGCCTCGTCGGGCTCCAGGAAGAAGTCCCCGGCGACGCGCACATTGCGTAGTACGCCTTCCTCGACGTCCAGATCTACGACGACAAGCTTGCCGCTGGGCACCTTGTACTCGCCATGCACGGCTCTGTTCCCTTCCAGTGCGCGGCGTGGATCCTGAGCATGTTGCTCCGACGTGGGATAGACGCGCACATACTTCGTATCGCACTGTAACGCTCGCTCGTGACGAGCGGCTACGCAGCCTCGATGCCGCTGGAGTCGAATCGGAAGTGTGACCGCCAGGCCTGTTGTACGCCTGCGGCCGAACAGAACCCGGCGTACAGCCCGACTCGTCTGCCGCTACCAGCGGTTTCTCCTGCGAAACGGCCTCCGGCCTGTGGCGGAGGCCGTTTCTGGGCCCTCGGCGCGCTTGCGGACGCGCCGGCCGAGGAGCGGGCCACGGCCCTGCTCCACGCCTCGCTCTGGGGCAACCGCGCGGACCTTGGCTTCCGCGTCTCGGCGGGGGAGCCGGCGATCGGTGACGCCGCTGCCTCCGGGCTGGTCGCCGACGACAGCGCCTTGCTGAATGTGGGAGGCACCGGGTCTCTTGTCAGGGCCGCATCGGGATGCTCTTGGTGAAAGGTGCTGGTCATGCCGCAGATGTCGAAGGTCGATCGATCTGGAGGTCATGGGGTGGCGGCTCGCCACGCGGGATGCAATGCGGGATAGAGGCTGACCAGGAGATAACCAGCCGCGATCACGAGCAAAGCCGTGGTGAGGCTGGTCATGGCGACCAGCAGGCCAGCGCCGAAAATGCCCACCGGCACCGCGGCCACAACCGTGGCCATGATCGCGCCGGACACGCGTCCCCGGAGCTCCGAGGGAATACGGCTGAACTGGACAGCGGTCAACAGCGGGTTCACTGGTCCAGCGGCGATGCCGGCGAGAGCCATGGTGACGACAAGCGTGGGAGTTCCGGGCATCGCAGCGATGACGAAGAACTTCGGGGCCCCGGAAATCAGTAACGCGCCGGTCAGGATTACGTGCCGGGGGAACCGATGCCCAACTGCACCGAACAGGACCGCGCCCGCCAGGGCGCCGGCGCCGAAGGCAGCGACCGAAAGCCCCAGGGCGAGCGGGTTGTCGAGCACCTGCTTGGCCAAGGTGGGCAGCAGCACGGTGAACAGGGCGTTGTCGGCCATGTTGGCGAACATGAACACCACGAGGATCCGGGGTAGCAACGTGTCCTCGCGGATGAACCGCAGCCCTTCCGTGAGCTCCGCGAAGTACCGCGACGTGCCTTTCGACAGGTGCGGAGCCTTGCGAGGCGATGCTCGGGGCACAGTCAGTCCCACGATCAGGGCCGATACCAGGAAGCTGGCCGCATCCATGTACAGCACGAGGATTGGCCCGAGAGCTGCGAGGAGCACGCCGCCGAGTAGTCCGCCGGTGAGCTGGGCGAGACGCATCACTGTCTCGTGCGCGCTCATTGCCCGTTCCAGCCGCATACCGCCGGCTTCGGCCAGGTCGGGCACGAGGGATCGGCGGGCTGTTGTGCCTGGAACGTCGAGCATCGAGCCGGCGAACGTGAGGACCAGCAACAGCCAGAACGACAGGTGGCCCAGCGTGTACAGGACCGGGATCGAGGCCACCGTCAGGCCGCTGGCCAGGTCGGCCAGGACACTGCTGCGGATGAACCCGATGCGGTCCACCAGGGGGCCGCCGAAGATCCCGGCCAGCACCACGGGAAGGAAGTAGGCGACCCCGCTCAGCCCGGCCCGTGTGGGATCACCGGTGGTGTCCAGCACGAACCAGGGAATCGCGATCAGGGCGATCCGGTTTCCCGCGACCGACACCGCCTCGGCTGCCAAGACAGCGCAAAGCGCTCGCCGTGCCACAGTCGTCGACTTGCCTGAAGAAGTCACCTGGTTGCCGGCTCCCCGCCCATGGTGGTGGCCTGGTCAGTCGGAAAGTACCAGTCCATGGGATCGGGCTGCCACGGCGCGAACTAGCGGCCGGTGCGCTCCACCAGACATGTGGATGCGCGGAGTGCGTGGATGAACTGCCGGGTTCTGGGCGAGCATTCCGCACCGATGGCGGGTGTTGAGGGACCTTGCCGGCCTGGTCGACCGACTGGGAGCGGTGGGTCTGCGCCGAGCGTGGCGGCATTCAGCCATGGCGGACATCCGCCCCACTCGGGCCGTTGATCCTGCCCGGACCCAACTGCGAGATTGGCCAGGCGGCTCAGGTGTTCTCGTGTCTGCGGGCTTGGCCGCACGGTGATGTTTCACTCCTTGGTTAGGAGCACGATGAAACGACGAAGGCGAACAGGTGTGATTGCCGCGGCGTCGGCCGTGTTGATCGCCGCGGCGCTGATTGCGCCTGCGGCCGCAGCCGCCGACCCGACCAGCCCGACTGGCTCCGAGAGTGCTGGCGCGAGCAAGGTCGAACCCGCTGATCCCGACGGGCCACAGGGGCCGGGTCGGTCGCCCGTTGCTGGGCTCGACGACCGGGCCGGGCGCGACAACCCGGATTCGATCTACAGGGTGGGGAAGACCGACGGGTTCCGGCCGCTGACCGACGATTCGCTGTCGGATACTGCGGCCGAGAAGCTGGGCAACGCCGACATCAGGCTGCTGCAGCAGGCGCAGGCGTCGAAGAAGAAGTCTGTCACGGTGTTGATGCTGGCCCGGAAGGGCGCGACCGAGGACGTCGTCGCCGCGGTGGAGAAGGCCGGCGGGACCGTCGGGTCGGTGACCGGAAAGGTCGGCTACGTCCGGGCGACCGTCCCGACCGACAGCGTGACCACCTTGGCCGGCCTTCGGTCGGTCGCGGCGATCGACCTGAACCGGACGTACAAGATCCCGGGCCCGGATCTGGGGGCCGCGGGTGCGAAGACGGCGGCAACGAAGGCCGCGGGGCCGACCGCGCCCGGCGCGAACACGCCCGCCGACAACCCGTACCTACCGATCAACGAGACCGGCGCCGAGGCCTTCGTCAAGGACAACCCGGCCTGGGACGGGCGCGGCACGGTCGTCGGCGTGCTGGACACCGGCGTCGACGTCGAGCATCCCGCGCTACAGACGACCAGCGACGGGAAGCCCAAGATTGTCGATTGGGTAACCGAGACCGATCCGGTCACCGACCGCGACGGCAGCTGGGTGCGGATGTCCACCACCAAGACGGGTCCGACGTTCAGCTACCTGGGCAAGACCTGGACGATCCCGGAGGGCACGTTCCAATTCGGCGCGTTCTACGAGAGTGCGACGGCCGCAAGCGACTTCGAGGGCGACCTCAACCGGGACGGCGACACCCGGGACTTCTACGGGGTTCTGTACGACCCGACCACACACAGGATCTGGGTCGACGGCAACAACAACCAGGACCTCACCGACGAGGCACCGATGGCCCCGTTCGCGGTCGACCGCCAGGTCGGCCACTTCGGGAGCGACGACGCCGCAACACCGCAGAACGAGCGCGTCCCGTTCGTCGTCGAGTACCGCGACAACGTCGATCTCTCCCCGCTCGGCGGCAGCAACGTCGGCAAGACCGCGAACTACGTGTCCATCGGGTTGCCGGTCGCCTCGCACGGTACCCATGTGGCGGGGATCACCGCCGGCACGTCGATGTTCGGCGGCCAGATGCACGGCGCCGCACCGGGCGCGCAGATCGTGTCCGCCCGCGCCTGCACTTGGGGCGGTGGCTGCACCCAGGCGGCACTGACCGAGGGCATGATCGACCTGGTCACCCATCGCCATGTCGACGTCGTCAACCTGTCCATCGGTGGGCTTCCCGCGTTGAACGACGGCTCCGACGTGATCGCCGCGCTCTACGACGAGCTGATCGACCGCTACGGCGTGCAGATCATCATCGCCGCCGGCAACGACGGCCTCGGCACCAACACCGTCAGCTCGCCGTCCGTGGCGGGCAAGGCCATCTCGGTCGCCGCGTCCGTCAGCTCCGACACCTGGTGGGCCGGCTACGGGTCGAAGGTCGCCACCAAGCAGGGCATCTTCGGCTTCTCCTCCCGCGGTCCCGCTGAGAACGGGGCGCTGGCGCCGCAGGTGTCCGCGCCCGGCGCCGCCATCTCCTCGATCCCGATGTGGCTGTCCGGTGAAGCCGTCCCCGAGGCCGGATATTCGCTGCCGGCCGGGTACGGCATGGCCAACGGCACCTCCATGGCGGCCCCGCAGGTCGCCGGAGCGGCGGCGCTGCTGCTATCGGCCGCCAAGGCCCATTCGCTCACGGTCAGCTCGGCGGCGCTGAAGGCCGCCCTGACCGGCACCGCCGACCCGATCCCCGGCGTCCCGACCGTCGCGCAGGGCGCCGGCATCATCGACACCGTCGCGGCCTGGAAGCAGCTCAGCGCCGGCATCAACACCAATGAGCTCACTGTGTCGGCTCCCGTTTGTAGTTCGCTGTCCGGCCTGCTCGCGACTCCGAACACCGGCGTCGGCATCTACAACCGTTGTCTGCCAACGGATGGCGGCCAGGTGACCGGTGCGCAGAAGACCTACGAGGTCAGCGTCACCCGGACCAGCGGAGCCGCCGGGAACGTCGTGCACCGGATCGGTTGGATCGGCAACGACGGCACGTTCAGCGCCCGCGCGGCAATGCCCCTGCAGCTCGGAAAGGCGGCCGCTATCACGGTCACCGCGACCGCGACGACCTCCGGCGTGCATAGCGCGATCCTGACCATTGATGACCCGGCGACGGGTGGCATCGACCAGTTCGTCGCCGTCACCGTGCTGGCGACCAAGCCGCTGGCCAAACCCGACTACGCGGTCACCAGTTCCGGCACGCTCGGCCGAACCGGAACCACTTCGCTGCTGGTGCCCGTTCCCAAGGGCGTCGAAGCACTGCAGCTGACCCTGGGCGGGCTCGCCGACGGCAGTCAGGTCCGCGCATTGCCCATCGACCCCGACGGCATGCCCGCGGACTCCAACGCCAGTTACCACTGCTACACCAACTACACCGACCCGGCGAAATGCAACGCCACCGCACGACCGGTGTACCGACCCAAACCCGGCATCTGGGAGTTCGTGATCGAGTCTCGGAGGACGTCTCCGGTCGAACAGAACCCGTACACAGCGACGGTTTCGCTGCAGGGCATGTCGTTCGATCCGGGGACCGTCACAGTCGACAAGGTGACGATGAACTCGCCGACAAATGTCGGCTCGACGGGGACGAACACCTTTGGCCCCGCGATCGCCCACGTCGCAACTGGCGAGATCGGCGATGTCCGCAATTTGTTCTCGACGGTCTCGCAAGGCGAAATCACGTCCAACATGCTCTATGTTCCGCGTCAGACGACCCGGCTCGACGTGACGCTGACGCCCAGAGACGCTGCCGATCTGGACTTCTATGTGTATTTCAACGGCAGGCCGATAGGCCAGAGCACCAGGAACGGGGACTCGACCGAGCACATCGTCATCGATGATCCACAGCCGGGTACGTACTTCATCGTGGTCGCGGGAGTCGCCGTGCCCGGAGACAACGTCACGTTCGACTACCACCAAGCGATGTACTCGAAGGGCCTCGGCACGATCACGCCGAAATCCGACGCGAAGTACACGGTTGCCACGGGCCAGTCGATGCCGGTCGACGGGGCAATGATCGTCAGCGCTCGGAAGTTGACCAAGGATCCCATGGTCGGCCGGGTCCGAGTGGCCAACGAGTACGGCACGATCATCGGGGCGGCGGACGTCACGATCGCCACTGTCGATGTCCCCAAACTCGATCTGGTCGCGTGGGCCCCGCCATTCGTCGGCGCCGCTCTCAATGAGAGCGGCGTGGTCGCGGGGGATCGCCAGTTCAACTCCAGGATGACCCCGGCCATCTGGACGGCCGCCGACGGGTTCACCAACCTGGATCTTGCCGGGGGCAGGTACGGATCGGCTCTGGACCTGAATGACGGCCAGATCGCCGTCGGTATCGCGACGGACAGTGCATTGCGTACTCTTCCCGCCCAATGGGCCAAGGATGGATCGCTCACCGTGCTCGGCGTCCCGGATTGGCGTCCCTATTCCACCGGCTACGCGACCGCCGTGAATAACAAGGGGATGGTCACCGGATTCTCCGAAGCAATCGTCAAGGAGTCTGACGGCAAGAACCACAGCTACAGTGACGGGTTCGTGCGGACGCCGGATGAGACGTTCAGCAAGCTGGCCCACCTGTCCTCGGATCTGACGGGAACCCAGCCGCGCGCCATCAACGATGCCGGAATGATCGTCGGTGCCTCGCGCACCGATGGCCATGTGCCGCACGCGGTCGCCTGGGATGCGACGTCAGGTGTTATTCAGGATCTCGGCACGCTTCCGGGACAGTATTCGGCCCAGGCGAACGATGTGAACGCCTCCGGGACCATCGTGGGGACCAGCGGTGACGACGCGTTCGTGTGGACCAAGGTCGGCGGAATGCAGCGCCTTGCCGACTACGGATACAACGCGACCGGCGAGAAAGTCACCGACGACGGGTGGATCCTCGGAACTGTCGAACTCTTCCCGGACGTCGCGGTGTCGGCGATGTGGGACCCGCAGGGACGGCTCTGGGATCTGTCCGGCATGGTGCCGCTCTCTGCCGGTGACCGATTCACGCCGACCTACAGCTTCGACATCAACGATCACCACCAGCTCATGGTCTACGGCGAGGGCGGCCCGAACGCCGCCTGGTCCAGCTCGGTGATGCTGAGGATCCCGGCAGGTCTGGGCAACTAGGGAGTGTTTCGAAAGTAGCGTCGTCCGCCCGCAGGGCGGGCCGGGCGGCGTCTGGTGCGTGCGATCGCAAGGCGGAGGGTCGCCCCGATACTGGGCGTATCGGGGCGAGCCCGACAACGCAGCGAGC
>NZ_JBFBCG010000111.1:0-17591 GCF_040683105.1 Streptomyces sp. NPDC051020
GCGGATACGACGTCGACACTCGCATCCTTGCAGGCCAGCGGCACCTTTCTGCTACCGGGACGTCAGATCACCCAATTCCGCTGAATACCCAGGGTTGACACTCCGATAAGCATCCTATCCATGCAGTGCGCATCGTGGCCGTACCCTTGAGCCCGTGCAGGAACTCCACAACGCTCTCCTCGCCCCGCTGACCACCCTTCGTCTCGGTGGTCCCGCTTCCCGACTGCTTACCGCGACAACCGACGCCGAGGTGATCGCCGCCGTCCGCGAAGCGGACTCCGCCCGGACCGAACTGTTGGTAATCGGCGGAGGCTCAAACCTGGTCATCGGTGACCAGGGCTTCGACGGAACGGTCCTGCGCATCGCCACCACCGGCTTCGCATGCAACGGTACGAAGCTGGAGCTTGCGGCCGGTGAGGTGTGGACCGACGCAGTGGCCCGCACCGTCGAAACGGGTCTCGCGGGCATCGAATGCCTCGTCGGCATCCCTGGCTCCGCGGGCGCGACTCCGATCCAGAACGTGGGCGCTTACGGCCAGGAGGTTTCCTCAACCATCAGTGAGGTGGTCGCGTACGACCGGAAGACCGATGAGACGGTCACAATCCCGAACGCCGAGTGCGCCTTTTCGTACCGCAACAGCCGCTTCAAGACCGACCCGAACCGCTTTGTGGTGCTCCGAGTCCGCTTCGAGCTGGAGGATGCGGATGGTCTCTCCGCCCCGATCAAATACCCCGAGACCGCCCGCGCCCTCGGTGTGGAAGCGGGGGACCGCGTTCCACTGGCCTTCGCCGTGGAGAGCGTGCTGAAGCTGCGTACGAGCAAGGGCATGGTGCTCGATCCGGAGGATCATGACACCTGGTCGGCCGGGTCGTTCTTCACCAACCCGATCCTCGAAAAGGCCGAACTCGCTGCCTTCCACTCGCGGGTAGCCGAGCGTCTAGGCCCCCACGCCGCCTCGCCCGCGTACCCGGCGGGCGAAGGACGCAGCAAAGTTCCCGCAGCTTGGCTGATCGACAAGGCTGGCTTCACCAAAGGCTACGGCAAGGGACCGGCTCGGATCTCCACCAAGCACACCCTGGCCCTCACCAACCGCGGCCACGCCACCACCGAGGACCTGTTGACTTTGGCCCGCGAGGTGATCGCCGGCGTCTACGAAGTTTTCGGGATCACGCTGGTTCACGAGCCGGTGACGGTCGGAGTCAGCCTCTGAGTCCACGTTCCGTGCGGGTGTCGAGGCGGGTGACCTGGAGCAGGTCAAGGCCGGCTGGAACGAGCTCGGTGGCGTGGCTGCGCACATCGCGCACGCCAACGCCCGGGTCGGCACGGTGCTGCTGGCGACGGCGGTGAATCATTTGGAGGAGCCTCCGGAGGAGGTCATCGCCAAGGTAATGGTGGAAGTGGAGAAGAACAGTTCTTGACCTCCCGAGGCGACAGAACCCGTCAGCCATGACTGTGAATCTGCCCCCGTAGCATGTCTAAACGCCTCGTCCCCGGCAGCTTCAATGCCGGGGACGAGGCGTTTTTGCGGGACGGGCCTACAGCTCGATCTCGATGTGCTCCACGTCGGTGAACTCCACGCCCAGGCCGTGCGCGCGGCTGTTGTTGGCGCGGAAGTACATCCGGGCGAGGCCGTCGGCCGCGATCTGCTGGAGCTGCTGCTCGGTGGCGCCCTGCTCGCGGGCGGTGAACAGCCGGTCGGCGTACTCGGGCGGCAGCGCCTGGGTGATGTCGCGGACGCGGGCGTCGTCGGTCGTGCCCGGCGCGGCGGTGAACCCGAAGCGGGCGCGGGTGGAGACGACAAGTCCGGCGAGCGCCAGCAGACTGACTTCAGCTCGGGAACGTACGTGCAGATCCTGTATTCCGGGAGACACGAGCGGGCTTGGCCATCGGCGTGCTGGCGTTCTCCGGGCGGGTGAGCAGGTCGCGGGGACTGGTACGTGCGGTCTGGGAAGTGGCCCTGTTCCAGTCGCCGAGCGTGCCGCAATAGTGTGGAGGCCGCTTGTGGGATGCAAGGGGTCTGATGGGGGAGAGGCTGTGTCGGAGAACGTCTTGTCGGTCCGGATCGCCAGCGATAGCAGCGATGAGGATGCGTTGCGGTCGTTCGCGCGGTGGCTCGAAGAAGAGCCGGAGATCCGCCGTCACGCGGTGATCACCTGGCCGGCCGCCGTACCCGGTGCGGGTGATATGGGCGGCGCACTCGAGGTGGTGCAGCTGGTGCTCGACTACGGCTTCCAGCTGGCGAACCTCGCCCTGGCCTACACCGCTTGGCGTTCCACCCGGTCGGACGCACCAGCGGTAACAGTGTCCCGGGGCGGAGTGAGCATCACCCTGAGCAGCGCCGACGCCGAGGTTGTCGCCCGCTTGGTGCGGGAGCTGGAGGAAGCCAGACCAGAACAGTGAGCGTGCTTCCCGACCCGAACACCTCACGCGCCGTGCTGATCGGCACCTGGCGATACACCGATCCAGCCCTGACAAACCTGCCGGCCGTCGCGGAGAACCTCACGGCCCTGGACCGGCTGCTGTGCGACCCTGGAATCTGGGGACTGCCGGAGACGCACTGCACCGTGATACCGAACCCCGCCACTGCCGCAGAGGTCGTCGACCCGATCATCGAAGCCGCCGAGCAGGCCACCGACACCCTGCTCGTCTACTACGCCGGACACGGACTCATCGCCCGTCGCGACGCCGAACTCCACCTCGCCCTCACCGGCTCCCGGCCTAACGCCGCCCACACCGCCCTCCCTTACGCGACAATCCGCGACGAACTCCTCAACACCCGCGCGCGGCGCCAGGTCGTCATTCTCGACTGCTGCTACAGCGGCCGTGCTTTGGGCCGCATGGCCCCGGTCGACGCGGCCACCGTCCTGGCCGACGAAGCCACCATCGAAGGCACGTACCTGATCGCCGCCGCCGCCGAGACCAGGACCGCCCTGTCCGTCCCCGGTGAACGCCACACCGCCTTCACCGCCGAACTCCTCACCACCCTCGGCCTCGGAATCCCCGGCCAAGGTCCTCACCTCGACCTCGACACCCTCTACCGCCACATCGAAGCCACCCTCCGCGCCAAACAGCGCCCCCTCCCCCAGCGCCGCATCCGCAACACCGCCGACCGACTCGCCTTCCACAACCGCGCCCACACCTCGACACGGCCGGCCCCCATCCCGACTGCTTCGGAGCCAGCCCCACCAGCCGACCCACCCCGTCCTCACCCAGCAGGGAGCACTCGCGACAACGCCCGCGGGATCCGGCGGCGAGCATTGATCATGGGCGCCGTCGTGTTCGCCAGCGCGGGCACGGCCACCGGGGTTGCGCTGTGGCCCCGGGGAAAGAGCGGGGATTCGGTCCGCGCCCGAAGACTCACCGACACCGACACCGAAGACGTGGCATTCAGTCCGGCCAGCCGGACGCTCGTCACCATCGGATCATCCGAATCGCAAGTCTGGGACACGGCCACCGGCAAGATGGTCGCCGAGTCCTCCGATAGTCAGAACGAACTATCGTTCTTGGCGTTCAGCCCCGACGGCAGGACCTTCGCAACCAGCGGCAGCGACATCCGGGTGCGAGACGCGGCCACCGCGGTCCCCATCGCCACCTTCCCCCCCGCCCCGGACCACAACATTGTGCCGTTGGCGTTCAGCCCCGACGGCAAGATGCTGGCATGCGGCGGAGCGCAGACGGGAACCCTCGACGACAGTGGTAATGCCGAGGACATGAAGAACAGCTTCCGGCTGCTGGACGCATCCACCGGCCGCGTCCGCGCGGCCTCCTCGGAACACGACCTACGCGCCGTAGCCTTCAGCCCGGACGGCAAGACGGTCGCCTGCGCCAACAACAACGGCGGGTGCTGGCTGTGGGACGTTGCCGGTCGTCGCTTCGGCCACGACATCGGCCTGCACGACTGGACGCACGCGGTGCTGTTCACCCCGGACGGACGGCTCGTCACCGCAGGCGAGGGCGGCGTACGGCTGTGGGACACCACCTCGCTGCGCATCAAAGCGACACTCCCCGCAGGAACCACGTACGCCGTGGCGCTCAACAAGGACGGCAGGACGATCGCCACCGCCGGACCGCACGGCGTACAACTATGGGACATGACCACCCGCCGCCCCACTGCCACGCTGACCGACAACACGACGCAGTCCCTGGCATGGAGCCCCGACGGCAGAACCCTTGCCGGCGCCACCTCCCAGAACAGCGTCAAGAACACACGCCGTGGCACGCCGTACGACAGCGGATGCCTGCTGTGGCAAATCCCCGCACGGCTCCTGCCCACCTCCTCTGGAAAACCCCCGACGCACCCACACGGGTGACGCCCACCACAAGATCACCGCCTTTTGCGGCTGGGTTGGGTCGGGCCGGGGCGCGGTACTGGCCTTGCGACCAGGCCGTCCGCCCGCCGCACCCGCCGTGCGTGTTTCCACGCAACGGGCGCTCCACGTGCCTTGGTCGGTGGCCAGCCGCTTGTGCTGGCGGCTGCCGGTCGTGGTGTCCATGGGGTCGGGATGTTGCTGCCGCGGTAGCGGATCACTTTGACGCTGGACGCGCCGGTGAACTCGACCCTGGAAGTCCTGGCCGCCGCACCGGCGCGGGCAGTGCAGGAGATGGTCCTCGACAGGTACGGCGACTACGTCGTGGTGTTCGACGCCGATACCGACGCCGTGCCCGTCTTCACTGCGCTCGGGCAGTGGGTCGGGCTGGCGGACAACCCTGACGCCATCACCACCCTGATCGACATCCACGAGCGCGTGAACGGCGGTGATGCCTGATGGCCGCCGCCGTCACATCGCAGGCCCGCACCGTCCTGGAGCGGTTCCCTGCCGGCCACCCCCGCGGCTCCTGGCCCGCCGACGAATACGCCGCCGCCCAGGGTGCCCAGGACACCGACGTCCACGTCGTGATGGACCTGGCGAGCGACCAGTTCCTTCTGGTCGCCAACGCCACTGCCCCGTAGTCCCCGAACACACAGAGCGCCGTGCCCGCCTCCCGTGCGGGCACGGCGCTGTCTGGCACGACACCTTCACCGAGAGGATGAAGATGCTCTTCCTCGTTCGCCACGCCGAATCCATCGAGAACGCCACCAAATACACCGGCTTCTACGAGAACCCCCGTCCGTGGACCGGGCCGGCCGCGCATGCCCTGTCCCGGGACGTTGTCGGCCTGACGCCCCGCGGCTTCCTCCAGTGCCTGTGGCTGCGGCAGACGCTGCGGGACCTGACCGAACCCGACCCGGCGATCCGCACCTCCCAGTATCGCCGCGCCCTCGACACCGCTGTGCTTGCTCTGCCCGGCCTGCCCTACGAGGTGACCGCGCTCCTCAATGAGCAGCACTACGGCGCAGCCACCTACATGACCAAACAAGAGCTGTACGCCACCTACCCCGAGGGGACACAGGACCGGCAGACCCGCAAGCACCTGTGGACGCCCCCCGGCGCCGACGGAGAGTCCCTCGCCTGCGGCGTCCTGCGGCGGGCCACGGCGTTCGTCGACGGCCTGCACACCGCGTCCGCGGCGGATGTCGTGGCGTTCACGCACCACACCGCGATCCTCGCGCTGCGGGCCGTCCTGGAGCGCCGGCCGGTGACTGAACTGGTCGACGAGGCCCGTGTGCGCAAGACACCCAACGCCGCCGTCCTGGTCTACGAACAGGTCGACGGCCTGTTCCACGCCCGCGGCACCGCCCAACCGGACTGCTGAGGAGGCCGCGGCCATGAACGTCCTGTACTTCAACGGGCCCGTGCAGAACGGCCCCTTCACCCTCGCCGATCGGCCGGGCAAGGCGGCTGGCATCCGCGCGGCCGAAGCACTCAACACCCTCCTTGGCGCCGGGCCGGTCCCGCATCTGTGGAACACCGTCACTCTGGCTGGAGACCTGCGCCACCGTGACGCCCCTGACCGGGACACCGTCGGCCGGCAGGAGCGGGAGGAACGCGCGATCGCCGCCAAGTACGCGCCAGGCGCGCCCCCGGCTGGTGGCGTTCTCACCGACACCACGCCTGTTGTGGCCGCCCTCGCGCTGGAGATGACCGAACGCCTCCTGCGGGAAGGCGCTCTGGCGGTCGTTCCCACCGCGGTCCATCTCTGTGTCCGCTGCGGTCACATGACCGGCGCCGTCGCCCATGCCTGCCGGGCGTGCGGGCACCAGGGCTCCCGGCCTCACACCCGGCGGTTGCTGGTCTGGGACCGGCCCCCAGGCACACCAGTGCTCGCACGTGATGACTTCCACGCCCACCGGGCCCGGCCACCGCACCATCTGCTGACCATCGCCCAGAACGTCCCTGAGCGGCTGATCCTGTCCCGCACCCGCGACCACGGCATCAGCCTCGCGCCGCTCGGGCTCGACGGCCTGGTCCTGGACCCGCGAGTCGGCGTGCACATCGGCGTGCTGGCCGCTGCTGCCCAGTCCAACGCCGGGCAGCCCGTGATGACGGTCACCGAGAACGCCGCGGCGAACGTCGCCGCCTATGGGTCCCCATTCCGGCGGCACAACGGAACGCGTCTGCGGTACGCGCTGCACGGGCGCATCCCGTACGACGACACCGCGGCGCTGCAGCGGCTGTGCGAGGTGCACCGCGTCAGCCCGGCGCAACGAGAGCAGTTCCTCACCTGGTTCCTTCCCCTGTGCTCACTGCACATCCGGGCAGGCATCACCCCGGCACAGATCCCGGGCCTGCTGAAATTCTGGCGCCGCGCCCACCTGGCCCGGCCGGACACACCCCGGAGTGACGTCCTCGCCGAACTGCGGCGCCGCATCGCGGCGGGTGATATGCGCTGGGTCATGGACGTCCAGACCCTGTCCCAGGCCATCCCCGACTACCCGGTCACCCACGGCTTCACAAAGGAGCCGAAAGGAGCGAGCCGATGAACGAGAACACCTGGCAGCTCGTCAAGAAGCGCACCGCCGCCGACGGCGCGGTGTACGTCTCCGCCGACAAAACGCGCTACCGGCGCACCGGCGGAGCCGAACTCCAAGCGGAGGCAGAATTCCAGCGCCGGATCGCGGACCTTAACTACCCGGTCCCGCACGTCCTGGAGGAGGGCATCACCGACGACGGCCACTACTACGTCGTGGAGGAGTCGCTGGGCAACCAGACCCTGCACGACCGGGCGGTGGCGTCACTGGACGGCGGCCGCACCCTGCCCGACGACGTCGCCGACACCGCCGCGCAGGTCGCCGCCCGGCTGCTGCGCGCACAGGCCGCCCACCTCGTCCAGCCCACGCCCCGCACCCTGCGGCAGTGGCTGGACAGCGCCGGGTTCACCCAGAACGTCTTCCAGGAGAACCCCGACCTGGACAACACCCGGACGCACGCCGCGCTCGACCACGCGCTGGACCACCTTGGCACGGTTCCGCTGGTACGGGGCCACCTCGACTACGGCCTGCCCAACGTCCTGCCGGCCGGGGTCATCGACTGGCAGCACCACGGCCTGGTGCCACTCGGCTACGACGTCCTCCCGGCCCTGGAAATCATCGCGTTCAAGGGCGGCAACAAGGGCTACACCGCCAGCCCCGGCCAGCGGCACCGCTACCTCGCCGTGCTGGACGACGCGAGCCTGAACGCAACCGGACAGCCGGTCAGCCAGAACCTGGGCGCATACCTGCTCGTCAAGGCCCTGTTCTTCCTCGCCCTGATGCGGCCCACCGACCCCTCCCGCACGGACAAGCACCTGAAGTGGCAGTACCGCCGTCACCTCTTCACGAAAGGACTCGAGCAGTATGAGCGCACCGGGACGGTCGATACCGCCCTCTTCCCCAGCCTCGAACAGTTCGCCGCTGGGCACAGCGGCGACCATCCGTGACCGCGACTACCTCCTGGACCGCACCGGGGTGATCTTCAAAGTCATCGGCGATGTCCATCCCGGCACGCACTTCCTGGGGTACGTCAAGTACTACCCGGACGCCCGCGGCGACCGGGAGCTGTTCGGCCGGACGTACCGGCAGAACAGCGTCGTGTCCAAAGCGTTCGGGATCCTCGCCGACCGGCCCGAGTGCTACCTCTACTCCCCCGCCGTAGGGTGCGTCATCACCGGCGTGCCCCGCGAGGACATCGTCACCCACTACTCCTGCCGCCAGACCCTCACCGCACTGCACCAGGCCCCAGGCCTCCTGGACGCAACGGCGGTCAGCGAGGACCTGCTCGCCATCATCAACTGGATCGTCGCGGCCGGCGCCGCGGACGTCATCGGCGTGACCGGTTCCTTCCTGGTCGGCGCCTGCAACGCCCGCTCCGACATCGATCTGGTCTGCTACGGGCCGCGCGGCTACGAGGCGGCGCAAGCACTGTTCGCCGAACGCGCCCTCATCCACCCGTACGAGGGCGAGACCCTCACCCGGCTGTACGTGCGGCGCGCCAAGTACATGGTGGGAGGAAGCTTCGACGCGCTCATGCGCCAGGAGGCCCGCAAACTGCAGGGCCTGACAGCCGGCGCGGGAGCACACATCAACTGTGAGCCGCTGAGGGTCGACGGCGACAAGACGTTCGCCGGGGTGGTTGCCAAAGAGGTAGGGGCGATCTCCGTCCTTGCCCGGATCACGGATCACTCCGAGGGCCTGGTCACGCCGGCGCTCTACGGGATCGAGGTGGACACGGTCACGGAGTCCACGGTCGACGAGCCGTCCGTGTTCGCCCGCCGGATCACCCACCTTCGCAGCTACCTCGGCGCGTACACCGGAGCGTTCCGCACCGGCGACGTCGTCTACCTGTCCGGCCGCCTGGTCCACACCCAAGGACCTGATGCACATAGCGGCTTCGGCATCGAGCTGACCCCGTGGTCGGCAGCCGAGTCCTTCCTCGCCAACCTGACCCGCTGAGCCATGCGTAGGCTCTGATGTACCTCAAGACACGATCTGCCTGACGCGTAGCGGGGCAGAGTAGCAGCAGAGGCGCGTGTACTTGGGGGTGGCATGGAGGGTTCTGCGCAGCGTCGCGTACAACCGATCTCATGGTGGTGGGCTCTGTTGGCCGGCGCCCTTGTGTCGGCTGCGATCGCCGTGACCATGTGGGTGATGCTTGCGCAGACCGACTCGCTGCACGGAGCGCAGCGGGCGACAGCGCGGATCGACGCCATCAAAGCGGCTTTGACGGTCGGGGCCGGAACTGGTGGCGCGGCAGCGCTGCTGCTGGCTCTGCGCCGTCAGTGGCTCAGCGAACACACCCACATCCGCCAGGAGGCTGCGGACCAGGTTGCCGAGTTCGATGCGTCCGAACGCCGCATCACCGAGTTGTACACCGCGGCGACTGGGCAGCTCGGCAGCGACAGCCCTCCGGTTCGCCTGGCAGGCATGTACGCGCTCGAGCGTCTCGCCCAGGACCACCCCGCCCACCGGCAAACCGTCGTCGAGGTGTACTGCTCCTACCTGCGAATGCCTTTTTCCCCTACTCCCCCGCCCGACCTACCCGAATCGGGGCTCGCTGGTCTCTCCGTCGCGGAGCGCGCCGCTGCATCTGGTGCCTATCAGGCAGCCAGTGCGGCGTGGGAGCAAGAACGCGTCGTGCGCGTTACCGCGCAGCGCATCCTCACCCAACATCTGTTTACTGGCGCTAACCGTGGTCCTGATCCGGCCTGGCCGTTGAACCCCTCTCCGGAGGAACCGAAGTTCTGGCCTGGTATCGACCTTGACCTGACCGGAGCGGTGCTGCTGGACTTCGAGTTCGCTGGCCGCCGAGTCGAGAGTGCCACCTTCGAACGCTGCCGGTTCGTCGGCGGCGCGAACTTCGCGTACTCCGAATTCGTCGGGCATACGGACTTCCGCGGTGCACGATTTGAGGAGGGCAGCGGCCACTTTATGTCGGCGTGGTTCGGTCTGCGGGCCATGTTCCGGGGTACCGATTTCGGCGCCAAGGAGGCCGTCTTCGACGGCGCCACGTTCACTGGCATGACCTTCTTCGAGGGGGCGGTGATGGGTGGCGGCGTATCTTTCGAAGCCGCTCGGGCACTCGCCGACTTCAACCGGAACTGGGGCGCCATCCGGCAGCTGCCTGAGGGCTGGACTGAGCGGGCCCTGGCTGCTGACGAGGTCATGCCTTTGCTGGAGCAGAGGTTCAGCCGGTGGCCCGCGACCAATCTGCCACCCGGCTCAGAAGCGTGGACGCTGATTGTGCCCGAGGGTGAAGGAAACGCAGGAGCGACCTCAAGCTGATCGGCCAACAAGCCGGAAGGGCGCGACGGGCCGATGAGGTCGGGGTACCGCCCCTCCCGACGGGCTTGGGCAAGACGCGCGATAGACGCCCGTGCGCCGGTGATCAGGCTCTCCGAAACGAGCCGGTGGTACGCCTGACGGAGGGTGCAGCCGCTGACCTCGCCATAGCTGGTGACGATGTCGGCGGCGCGGTCCACAATGTGCGCCTACTGGAGGCTGGTCACCCGGTACATGCACTCCTCGGGTCAATGGCCTGAGCGCGTCCCGAAGTCGTGAGCATCGACCTGCCCGTCATCGACGGTGACTCCCGCGTTCATGCAAGGGCGGGCGTGTCCAGCAGCGTCCGAATCTCGGCGAGCCGGGCCTCAACAAACGCTAGGTCGGCGCTTCCCTCCCGGAAGCTGTGCAGCAGAGCGGCGCCCTCGATGCCCAACAGATATCCCAGGGAGCTCAGTCAGGTCACCCCAGGGACGGTACGGACACATGCTCCGACGACTCCACCCGTTTTCCGGCACGTACCGCAGCCGTCGTCGGGGACCAGATCACATGCGACTACAGGCGAATCACACCAGATCATCTGAGACAGGGACCAGATCGTCAGAGACGGGACAACAGCCTTTGCTTCCGGAGTCGACTGCCGGAAGTCCACTTCGAAGGGTGCTAACGCCGTTAGCACCCGCAGCAGCTAACGTGAGATCACTGCAGAATTAGCGCGTTGCGGACCAATAAGAGTCTCCGGCGGCAGTAAGCTGCCGCCATGTCATCTCCGAACTCGGGAGGTGAGCGGGAGAAGCTGGTCTCCAAGCTGCCCGCTCATCTCCGACAGGCCCTCAAAGTCCGGGCAGCCCAGCTCTCTGTCGACGTTCAGGACGCCGTCGCCGTCGGCATCCAGACCTGGCAAGCCCAAGCGGAGCCACTCCCCCAGGTTGAGACCGCCGGCGCCGAGTCCTTCGGCACATGGCTCCCCGAGGGGCTCTACGACTCCTTCAAGAGCGACTGCCGTGACCGCGACGTTTCCTACATCCAGGGTCTCGCTCAGGCCGTCGCGCTGTGGCTGGAGCAGAACCCGGCGAACGCCGACAGCCGGGCCGTACGACGTCTGGTGGTTTGCAACCAGAAGGGCGGCGTCGGCAAGACCGCCGTTTCCGCGGGGATCGCCCAGGCCTTCGCCGAACAAGGCAGCCGGGTACTGCTGGTGGACTACGACCCGCAAGGGCACCTCTCGCACCAGCTCGGACTCAAAGCCATCCCCGCCGGCCAGGAAAGCCTGGTCACCCACATGCTCAACCGTGACGACACCAAGCACCCCCTGATCGACCTCACCGTCGTCATAGAGGGTGCACGGTTCGACGACCGGCTGCGCGTCCTGCCCGCCGCATTCGACGCCTTCCTCCTCGACTCCGGCCTCACGGTTTTCCGTGGTCCCCGCCACGCCGCCCTCGAACGCGCGCTCGCCCCCGTCGAAGAGCACTTCGATGTCATCGTCATCGACTCACCGCCCAGTCTCGGCCTGGCCATGGACGCCGGGCTCGTCTACGGCCGCCAACGAGACGGCGAGAAGCCCGGCGCCTCCGGCCTCGTCATCCCCGTCGAAGCGGAAGACACCTCCGCCCAGGCATACGGCATGCTCATCAACCAGGTCGGATCACTGACCCGGGACTACGACATCGACGTCGAACAGCTCGGACTGGTCGTGAACAAGTACGACTCCCGACGCGGCTTCATCGCCACCTCCTCCCTCGACAAATGGAAGGCACTCGGCACCCCGCCCGTGCTGTCCGTCATCCCGGACGTCAAGGAACAGCGCGAAGCCGTCCGAGTCCAAAGGCCCCTCCTCGACTACGCGCCCGAGTCCGACCAAGCCCACAGCATGCGGCAGATCGTGCGGGAACTGGCATGAAGAAGGCAGAATCCCTCGGCGCATCCGCCACCTTCGACGCCGTTGCCCACCCCATCAGCAGCCGCGCCGCGTCCTTCGCGCGCTACGCCGGACACGGCGAAGATGCCGCCCCAGCCACCGTCAGCGAAGGCCCGACTCGGTCACCGAGGCTGCCTGTCGCGCAGATCGCCCACAACCCGTTCAACCCCCGGGAAGAACTCAAAGCGGTCGAAGACATGGCTGACAGCCTCACCGCACGAGGCGTCATCCAGCCCCTCACCGTGGTGACCCGAGCAGCCTTCCTCAGCGCACATCCCGGGCACGAAGGCGATCTCGGGCCAGCCGCGTACGTCGTTGTCGACGGAAACCGCCGTCTCGCCGGTGCCAACATGGCCGGCCTCGACGACGTACCCGTCCATATCGACGACTCCCTCGCGGAGAATGCCGACACCCTCCTGGAGACGGCTCTCACCGCTGCCGTCCAGCACGAAAACCTCGACCCGCTGGATGAGGCCAAGGCGCTGCAGCGCCTCGTGGAAGTCCACGGCTCGCAGCGCGCGGTTGCCCGATCCCTTGGTAAATCCAGCCCTTGGGTCACCCAGAGGATCGCTCTGCTGAAGCTCACTCCCGAGCTCCAAGAGGCAGTTGAGAACAAGAGCCTTCCGGTCGAGGTAGCCCGCAACGTCGGCCGACTGCCGGTGCAGCAACAGCAACGCGCCGCAGCCGAAGCCCTGACGGCCCGGTCCGAGCGCAAGTCGCGAAGGCGCGGTGGGGGTGCTAACGCCGTTAGCACCCCCACCGGCACCCCAACCACTGGTTCAGGTGCTAACGCCGTTAGCACCACAGCCAGGACAGAGGGGAGCGCAAACGACACACAGACCGCGCCAGGCGTATCCCGAGAATCAGGTGGACCCGAGGCTGCCGTTGGTCTGGATCTTTCCCTACCCGGCAAGAAGGTCATCAAGATGCCCTGGCTGGACGGAGAGAAGGTAGCCGACATCGTGATCGAAAAAATGGGGGAGGGGCAGCGCGAAATCCTCCTGAAGAGACTGATTGCCGCACGCAAGACAACCGGAGAGTAGATCCACATCTCTCAGCTGAGGGAGTGGTCGGGGACTGGGTCAGAGGATGCGAGGTCTTCGAGATCCGGTCCCCCGGCTACGCCACCCAGTCCAGCCCGAGGGTGGCGAGGGCGCAGCGCTGGGGTTCGTTGAGCTAGTCACGAAGCTGCCTCTGGGGCGCCCCAGACACCAAGCCGATGCTCTACGGGCTGTTCTTGGCCCTCCATCACGATCGGTTCGAGGCGCCCTCGCGGTACCGGCGCGTCGGCGCTTCGTGCGATGTACTGCGCCAGGGCCGGCACACCCTTGCTGGAAGGCCTGTCACCGGAGCCCTGCCGGTCCGCGTACCTATCAACGCTCGCCCCGTCTGCCCCACTACGCCATGTCGCACCGTCAAACTCCTCAGCTCCGGGGCGCCAGCCTGCGGTTCGTAGTCGGATTGGCAGCGGCGCCACCCAGCCGGGCAGGCTGCGGGTGTGGACGCGGCGGCAGCTGATAGATGGCATACGGCGGCGGACCCGCACCGGTGCTCCCTGGCGGGACGTGCCGGAACGCTATGAGCCGTGGGACCGGGTCTACGACCTCTTCCGGCGCTGGCAGCGGGACGGGACCCGGGCGAGGATACTCACCCGGCTCCAGGCCGAGGCGGACGCCAAGGGCCTGCACACCTCAGCCGTCGACGCGGCCGTCGGCATCGCTGGTGCATCAGCGAATCTGCTTAAACGAGTCCTTGCGCCGATCCCCGGGGATGGTGTCAGTGCCCTGGGCTACCGTCCTTGTCGTCCCCGCTGGGGACTGTTCCGCTCCCGCCTGGCCTCCAAGATCGGCCAGGCGAGAGCGGTCACGCTCGCTCCCCATCATTCTCGGCACGGGAGCGAGCCCTTCCGGATGGGAAGGCCGACACCAAAGGTGTCATGCATCCATTGACGGGGGTCCGTCGCTTCATTGCAAGGAAATCCGGGAACTTCTACCCGTAGGCGCTGCTGTCGTGTTCTGTGCGAACCGGAACGGTCATTTCCGTGCGTCCGGGGTGCGACCTGTGACTGTCATTGTTCCGTGAATCCATGATCACGTGGCGTAACAACTCCCGTTCGGTTCAAGCTGGTTGCCCTCCCTCGGGGGAGCGGCATAGGCACCCGCGCTCCGAGGAGCTTCACGGCTTCCGGATGGGCCATGGAGCACCAGGCCGACACCAAGGAGTTGTTCATGGGACTCAAGCAGATATTGACCATCACGGCGACGGTGCTCGCCTGGAGCCTCGTGATGGCGGCGATGGGGCAGGCCGCCGCGATCGCCGCCCTGGCGCCCGTTCTCGGGCTCGTCGTGCAGCAGATCGTCCGCGCCGCCCGTACCCAGACCGGGCCGCCCTCCGGGCACCGCCTGGACGCGGCGCCCGACAAGGAGGGCAGCGCCCCGTGACGACGCCCATCGAGCCGCCCGTACCTCCCGCCAAACCGGCGCCCCTGCGCCCAGGGCGCAAGCTCGGCCCGATCGCGGACGGGGTGGGCAGCGTCCACCGCGCCTGGCTCGAGCCCCTGCGCTGCACCTACCTGAACAGCGGACTGACCCTCAGCTACCTCAGCGCCCGGGTCCCGCTCGCCAAATCGAAGCTCTCCGAGCTGCTGCGAGGAACCGGGCTCTATCCGCGGTGGGAGATCATCCTCAGCCTGTCCACCCAGCTTCAGATGCCCAGCTGGCCCCTGTACCAGTTGTGGCGGCAAGCGGCGCTCGAGGCGCAGAAGTCGAACGACTGGATCGAACGGTCCAGCGAAAAGGCCTCGGTGACCACGTCTCAGACGCCGCCCCTGGACCACCGCGCGTTCCGCGAAACGGTGGAGGACGACTACCGCCTCTACGCCCAAGTCTTCCTCGACGACGACCAGCGCGACACCGCCATCGCCAACACCTTCGACATCCTGTGGCTGCGCTGGAACGAAGCCCTCGCCAGCCCCGACACCCGGCGCTTCGCCTGGAACACCCTGCGCACCACCGTCATGGCCCGCACCCCGCACATCGATGGTCGGCCCCGGCCCGAGTTCGGAGCAGCCGCCTTCGACACCGTCGCCCTGCGGACCCTGACCGCCGACACCGAGCGCATGTACCAGCTCGCGGAAAGCCTCCAGCTCTTCAAGGCCATGAGCCGACTGCCCGACCAGCAGCTCGACGTCATGGTGCTGCGCCAGCTGTACAGGATCTGCCCCGAAGGCGTCTCCACCCTCCTGGGCGTCCCGATCGCCACCATCCGCTCCAGCGAGCGTCACGCCGCCCACTTCCTGGAAAGCGTCATCTGCCCGCCACCCGAGACCGAAGGGAACACCGCATGACACGCATCGAACAAATCCTCTCCCGGGCCCTGCTGGTCCGGGACCGCACCGTGCCCCGGGACATCGTTCCGCCCTCCCACACCACAACCCCGGCCCCGTCCGCCACCAGCGGCGAGCCCGTGAAGAACAGCACCCCCACCGCAGCCGCGGAAGACCTGCGGGCCCTGTGCGAAACCCTCGTCAACCACACCCCCGCCGACGACGTCGCCGACTTCGTCACCGAACAACTGCCCGAGCCCCGCAGCGCCATGGTCCTCGCCTGCGTCCTGCAACTCACCGACACCGACGACGGCGCCCGCTTCTGGTGGCAGTACGCCGCAGGCGCCGGCCAGGCCGCCGCCGCCTACTGCCTCTACCTCCACCACCTGGCCCTGGGCGAGAACGACGCCGCCCACTGGTGGCACCAGCAGACCAACGACGTCCACACCCCAGCCGACCAGTCGGCAGAACCGGCAGCACCCTCCCGGCACCCGGCAGGAACACAGGTCACCAACGCCTCAACCACCACCATGCTGCGCATCCTGCGCCACCTCGCGAAGTACACCACCCGCCCCCAATCAGCTGCAGTCACAAAACTCATGGCATACATCCCCACCGCAGTCGCGGCCGGGTATCTCCGCCAGCCCGAGATGGACCTGCCCGTGCCCGGCCCCGACTTCTCCCACCGCATCAGCACTCTCCTCGACTTGGCCACTGACCGACCTGCCAGCACCAGCAGACTCCCGGCCCGTCCACGTCGCCGCACGCGCACTGCCGCCCAAGCCCCCAACCCATCCCCTCCTCGACCGCCTTCCACCGAACCACCTCAGCCAGTGCCTGCACCGCTGGGAGAAAGCGCGACACGATGACTGAAATGGTCGTCGTTCGTGTTGAAGCTGCCGTCGTGGTGCAGCATTCGCACGACGCCGTCATCCGATGCCGTAGCGGCCCTTGAGGGCCTTCCTGAACTTGCTCAAACCGGGCCGCCTCGCAACCCGGGCACAGCAGACAAGGAGCTCCGCAGACGGTTCGCCGTGCATCGGAGAGGAAACGCATCGACGCCGTACTGCCCCGGGCCGGGCATGACGACCCGTCTGGCGCGCATATTTCGCCGGAGTCTCGGATGGAACGTACGGTCGGGTGGGCGCCCTGACAGGACGGTGCTTTTCGGTGTGCCCCGCGGTTGTTTCGCACGTTCCGCGGGGCCACCGTCCGATGTCATCGCCCTCGAACAGAACGCCGGGCTCGATGGCTGGCAGGACGCCGTCTGCACCGACCAGGTCCGCGAGGACGCGGTAGTGCCGTTGCCAGTCGAGCGGCCACGGGCAGTCCCAGTCTGGGTCGATCGCCGCCAGCCGCTCCGCGCGCTCCGCCACCAAGCTGGCGTCAGCGGTGTCCGGTGCAGCACCGGAGCTCTGCCAGTCTTTGTCTACCGCCGCACCGCCCGCCCCGCGCCCAGCGGGTAATCCCGGTCCGGCCGCGAGGGCTGGGAGACCACGTGCGCCTCCCGACCCTGCGCAATCACGGATGGCTCCCGACCCGCGCTCCATCGAGCCTGCTTGCTGCGTGACAGCACGATCGCAGCCCAGAGGTTGGGCGGGGCGCATACGGAAAGGCTGAGACATGGACCTCAACGAACTTCAGCGCCGCGCCCTGCGCGTCCATGATCTCTACGACGAGCTGAACCTGAGGGAACGTGGCCGGGTGTGGACGCGCGAGGAGTTCATGCTCGGCTTCGTCGGGGACGTCGGCGATCTGGCAGAGATCGTCATGGCACAGGAAGGCGCCCGTGACATGCCGGGCGACCGTGCAGCTCTGGAGCACGAACTCGCGGACTGCCTGTGGTCCGTGCTGATCCTCGCACACCGGTACAACGTCGATCTGAACGCCGCGTTCCTGCGCACGATGGACGGACTCGACCAGTCGATCACCGCGCGAGGGGCGACCCATGCTCTCGGAACCGATACTCAGGGAGCTGGCCTGTGGACAGAATCCACGCACCGACGGTGAGCAGCCGGCTCCCCGGCCGCCCCACGAAACTCCTAGACCGGGCTCGCTACGTGCGGCATACCGCCCATTCCGAGTGGGGGGAGAAATCTCCGTCCCGGCACGCTGAGCTCGGATCCACCGGCGTGATTCCCGGTTGATCGTTTCGGGGTCGGGCAGGCCGTTTCGGGGCTGGGCTGCGGATTCGGGCGTGGGGTGGCCGC
>NZ_JBFBCG010000112.1:0-17163 GCF_040683105.1 Streptomyces sp. NPDC051020
CGGTGCGTGTGATCGCAAGGCGGCCGGAAGCCCTGGTAGCGGAGCTACCTGGGCTTTTGGCCAACGCCGCGAGCGCGCGTGCCGGGCGTCGCGACAGGGCAAACCTTGCCGGTCGCGGCACTAGCTCCGCAGCTCCTGGGTGCAGCACTTCACGCTGCCGCCGCCCTTGAGCAGCTCGCTCAGGTCCATCGGGACCGGTTCGAAGCCGCGCGCCCGGAGCGGGTCGAAGAGGCCCGCGGCGCCCTGCGGCACCAGCACGTGGAGCCCGTCGCTGACGGAGTTCAGGCCGAACGCGGCGGCGTCCGCCTCCTCGGCGATCAGTGCGTCGGGGAAAAGCCGCCGCAGCACCGACCGGCTGCCCGGCGAGAACGCGCCCGGGTAGTACATGATCTCGTCGCCCGCCTCGTCGAGCACGCAGAGGGCCGTGTCCAGGTGGTAGTAGCGCGGGTCCACCAGATCGAGGCCGATCACCGGCCGGCCGAAGAACTCCTGCGCCTCGTTGTGCGAGAGCGGACTGGACCGGAAGCCGCGCCCGGCGAGGAGGTACGAGGAGGTGACCGCGAAGTCGCCCTCGCCCTCGTTGACGTGGTCCGGCTCACGGATCTCGGTGAAGCCGTGGTCCCGGAACCAGTCCCGGTGCGCCTCCGCCTCCGCGTACCGCTCCTGGTAGGCGAACCGGGCGCCCAGCACCCGCCCGTCGACGACGGTGGCGCCATTCGCGGCGAAGACCATGTCGGGCAGCTCGGGGCGCGGGGTGAGCAGCTCGACGGTGTGGCCGAGCGCACGGTAGCGGTCGCGCAGGTCCTCCCACTGGGCCTGCGCCAGCGGCAGATCGACCGGCTTGGTCGGGTCCATCCACGGGTTGATGGAGTAGGTGACCTTGAAGTGGGCCGGGGCGCACATCAGGTAGCGGCGCGGCGTGGCTGTACGGGGCGCCGGAGCAGTGGCTTCGCGAGGCAAGGGGACGGCGGCTTCACGAAGCGAGGAGGGTGTGGCTTCACGAGGCAATGAGGGCTCCTCACGGACGGCAGGGGTTGCCTGCAGGGTGCCGGGGCTCGCACGGGTCTGTGCGTGAGCTCATGGTGCGCCGTTCGGAGCTACCGCGCAGTGAACCGATCGGGTGGTTCTGCGGGATGCTCCGTAACGTCTATGGAGAGATACGGAGACGATACGTCTCGCCTCGCTCCGCTGCTACCGTGACGGGCATGGCAGAAAACCGGCCGCCCGACCCCGGCCGCCGCAGCGAGCGCTCCCGCCGGGCGATCTACGACGCGGCACTCGGCCTCGTCGGCGAGGTCGGCTACCCGAGGACGACGATCGAGGCCATCGCCGCCCGCGCCGGTGTCGGAAAGCAGACGATCTACCGCTGGTGGCCCTCCAAGGCCGCCGTCCTGCTGGAGGCCTTCGTCGACCTCGGAAACCGGGCCGCCGAGGAGGCCGGAGAGGCCGGGTACGCCATCCCGGACACCGGCGACCTGGCGGCCGACCTGAGGACCGTCCTGCGGGCCACCGTCGACGAGCTGAACGATCCGGTGACCGAGGCACCCACCAGGGCGCTGGCCGCCGAGGGGATCGTCGACGCCGCGCTCGGCGCCGAATTCGTCGAGAAGCTGCTCGAACCGCAGCTGCAGCTCTACGTCACCAGGCTGCGCGCCGCCCAGGAGGCGGGCGACGTACGCGCCGAGATCGATCCGAGGATCGCCCTCGAGCTCCTCGTCGCCCCGCTCACGCACCGCTGGCTGCTGCGGACCAGGCCGCTCACCCACGCGTACGCGGACGCACTCGTCGACTACACCCTGCACGGTCTGGCCGTCCGCTAAGAGGAGCTCACGAAATGGGCGCCCGGCTCGCGGCGCCTGGCACGCACGCACGCTGCGTTGCCGAAATGCCCTAGTAGCTCCTTCCCCAAGCTCTCAGCTTCGTTCGAGCAGGGGAGGCCCCATCCGAGGACCTTCCGGCGCCTTGCGATCGCACGCACCAGACCCCGCGAGCTGATCGGACTCCCATTTTGTGAGCCCCTCTGAGTCACGCCGCGCGACGCCGTCGCACCGAGCCGCCACAGCCACGCCTGTCATTTCCGGACAAAAGATCACAAAGGGACCTGCTCAGGGCATCGGTCGACGCCCCCGCTTCAGGACTCTGGCCACCCAAGGCGCAGGATGGTGGGACCATAGGGGCAGGGGCAACGCTGAGGTAAGGGGATAGATGGGCGCCGATTTCGGCCGTTCTCGCGGCACAGAGAGCAAGTTTTCCCAATGGCTGCGCCGGCGACCCAAACCGCAGCAGCGCGCGGTCGACGACACCGCCCGGGAGGCGCTGCTCCTGGCCGTCGCCGAGGCCGGAATGCCGATCGCGCCCGCCGCCCACCCGATCGGCTACCGATGTTCATGCGAACGCATTGGCTGTCCCACTCCCGCCAGGCACCCCGTCTCCTTCGCCTGGCAGACGCAGTCCACCACCGACCGTGCCCAGATCGAGCGCTGGGCCCGCAGTCAGCCGCAGGCCAACTTCATCACCGCGACCGGCATGATCCATGACGTCCTCGACGTGCCGTTGACCGCGGGCAGCCAGGCACTGGAGCGGCTCATCGCCGCGGGTGTCGACGTCGGCCCGGTGGCCGTGTCCGGCGAGGACCGGATGCTCTTCTTCACCGCCACCCGCGGCACCCCCGAGGACGAGGACGAGTGGTGGCCCTGCGAGCTGGACTGCCACCCCGAGACCATGGACGAGCATCCGGGACTGCGCTGGCACTGCCGCGGCAGCTACGTGCTCCTGCCGCCCGCCCTGCTCCCCGGTGAGCTGGACGTGCACTGGGTCCACGGGCCGGAGAACCCGCTGCCGGACCCGCTGACGCTGCTGGAGACGCTCACCGACGCCTGCGCGCAGTACGCCGATGCGGCGGACCAGAGCGATTTCGACCACGGGTCGGTGGCCTGGCCGCTCAGCCGCTGAAGCCGGAGCGCGGGGCCTGACGAGCCCGGCGCCCCCGTCTCCCGGCTCACGGCCGGCGGACCGCGGGGCCCGGCTCCCGGGCCCACGGCGTTACGGTGTCACGAGCCCTTCGCCGCCGTGAGCCCCGGCAGTCGGTTCAGCATGATCACCTTGGCGCCGTTCGCGGCGCCCTTCTTCGGGACGTACACCAGCTGGCTGGAGACGCGCTCCTTGGTGAGGGTGGTCTTCACCTCACCGGTCAGCAGCGCCTGCACATCCGCGTTGACCGGCGGACGCAGCCCCTTCGCCGCGGTCTGCTGCTCGAAGTGCTTGCTGCTGAAGAAGACCAGCGCCCCGCCGTCCTCGGTCTCGAGGCCGAGCGGACCGAACGCACCGCTGTCCAGCGGCTGGTCGATGTACTGGTACGAGAAGCCCGCCTGACGGGTGGTCCTGCGCACGTCCCGCCAGCCCGAGGTGGCGACCCCGGGGGCGAACACGTCCGGCGTGCCCTTCTGCAGATACTCCGTGTACTGGGTGCTCAAGTCCTTGGGTGCCACGGAGAGTTCACTGCTGTCCGTGGCCACCGGCCGGGCCCGCCCGTCGCTGTCCTTCGCGAAGGCGGGCACCACGGCGGGCGCCACGACCGACAGATAGGCGGCCCGCCACCCGGCGTCGGGCCCGGACCGCAGGAAGACGATCAGCCAGCGGGTGTCCTGCTTCCCGCTGTCCTGGTCGCGGTTGGAATCGGTGTCCGCGACGAACCAGCGCGGCCAGCCTGCCTTCTTCGGGATGACGTAGGTGGCGTCGGTCAGCTCCAGCGGCCTGTGGTTGGCATTGCCGCCGGGGTAGTTCTTCTGCCGCGCCTTCAGGCCGGCCTGGTTGATCGCGCCGAGCGAACCGGTCACCCGGTCCGCGTCGAGCGCGGGATCGTAAGCCTTGTCCGCTGCGTTGTACGCGGCGGTGAAGTCCGCGAGGGCCTTCGCGGCCTCAGACTTCGTCGCCGCCGGTACGACTTCCAGCTCGCCGTGCACCGTCACGCACCCGCTCGCCGTCATGCTCAGCACTGTCGCTGCCGCGAGCCCCGTCGCCAGCCGAATCGGCCTCAGGCTTCTCATCCGTTGCTTTCTGCGCCTTCTGATCCGTCGCCCCCACTGACCGTCCGAACCCTACCGGGGCCAGGAACAGTGCGAGCGTGGGGATCAGATACAGCGCCCACACCGTGACTTGAAGAACGGTCGGGTCGGGCTGGAAGTTGAAGGTGCCCTTCAGCAGCGTGCCGTACCAGCTGTCCGGCGGAATCGTGGCGCTGATGTCGAACGCCTGGTTGTGGATACCGCCCAGGAACTCGGCCTCCTGCAGGTCGTGGACGCCGTACGCGAGCACACCCGCCGCGACGACCACCAGCATGCCGCCGGTCCAGGTGAAGAACTTCGCCAGGTTGATCTTCAGCGCACCTCGGTAGAACAGCCAGCCCAGCACCACGGCGGCGGCGAGCCCGAGGAACGCGCCGATCATCGGATGCCAGCCGTCGTCCGCGGCGTGCACCGCGCGCCAGACGAACAGCGAGGTCTCGAGCCCCTCCCGGCCGACCGCGAGCAGCGCCGTCGCGACCAGTGCCCCGGTGCCCATCGCGAGCGCCGCGTCCAGCTTGCCGTGCAGCTCCTTCTTCAGATGCCGCGCGGTGCGCCGCATCCAGAACACCATCCAGGTGACCAGACCCACGGAGAGGATCGACAACGAACCGCCGAGCGCCTCCTGCGCCTTGAACGTCATCTCCTGCGAGCCGAATTCGAGACCGGCGCCGAACGCCAGGCTGACGACGACCGCGATGCCGACACCGACCCAGATCGGCACCAGTTTGTTCTTGTTGCCGGTCTTCACCAGATAGGCGATGAGGATACAGACGACCAGGCTCGCCTCAAGGCCTTCGCGCAGGCCGATCAGGAAGTTGCTGAACACGTTTCGGTTCTCCTTATGTCCGCTTCGAGTCCCGTTACGAGAACAGCGCCCGGCCCCACCAGTCGTCCTTGTCGCGGACGCCCGGCGGGACGGCGAAGTGCGCCGAACCCACGTGCTGGATGTACTCGTTGAGTGCGTCGTGTGCCGCGAGGCGGCGCTGCAGCGGAATGAACGCCTTACGGACATCGCGCTGGTAGGCGAGGAAGAACAGCCCGGCGTCGAGCCGGCCCAGACCGTCCGTACCGTCCGTGAAGGAGTAGCCGCGGCGCAGGATCGTCGCACCGTCGTTGCTGTCCGGGTGGGCGAGCCGCACATGGGCGGTCGGCAGCATCGCCTTGAGGAACGGCTCGTCGCGTTCCTTCGCCTTGCCCACCGGGGCGCCCTCGCCCTTGTCCCGGCCGAAGACGTCCTCCTGCTCCTGGAGCCCGGCCCGGTCCCAGGTCTCGATGTGCATGCGGATGCGCCGGGCCACCAGGTACGAACCCCCGGTCATCCAGCCCGCGTTGTCCTTCTCGCCGACCCATACGTGCTTGTCCAGGGCCGCGGTGTCGGTACCGGAGATGTTCCGGGTGCCGTCCTTGAAACCCATCATGTTGCGGGGGGTCTGGGCGTCGGGCGTCGTCGAGGACGTCTTGCCGAAACCCAGCTGCGACCAGCGGATCGCGGTGCGGCCCATGCCGATCCTGGCGAGGTTGCGGATGGCGTGCACCGCGACCTGCGGGTCGTCCGCGCACGCCTGGATGCACAGGTCGCCGCCGCTGCGGGCCGTCTCGAGATTGTCGCCGGGGAACTTCGGCAGATCGACGAGCGCCTCCGGGCGCCGGTCCTCAAGACCGAACCGCCCCTTGGTGAACAGCGAGGGACCGAAGCCTATGGTGAGGGTGAGCCGGGACGGCTTGAGCCCCAGCGCCTCGCCCGTGTCGTCCGGTGGTGCTTCGGCGAGGCCACCGTATGCCCCGTCGCCGACCGCATGACCGGCCGTCATCCGCTCGGCCGCCCGCGTCCACTCCTTGAGCAGCGCGATCAGCTCGGCCCGGTCCTTCGTCGTCACGTCGAACGCGGCGAAGTGCAGCCTGTCCTGGACGGCGGAGGCGATACCGGCCTGGTGCACACCGTGGAACGGCACCGCGGCGCCGCTGTCCGCGGTCGGTACGGTATCGCTCTTCGTGCGCACCGCGGCGACCGCGCCACCGGCCGCGACCGCGCCGAGCGCCAGCCCGGCACCGCCCCAGCCGAGCAGGGCGCGGCGGGACGGCGCACGTCCGCCGGCCGCGGCCTCTTCGCCGTCGACGGTGTTCTGGGTCTCCTCGGACATGTGCGAAGCCTCCCCGCTCGTTACTTCGTCACCGCGGCAGCGAGCTGCGACAGCGGCTCGGCCAGGGCGTTGACGGCGTCCGACAGTTCCTTGCGGTCCGCCTTGCCGACCTTCTCGTACGAGGTGAACTCGTACGAGGTCTTGTCCGCGCGGTACTTGTCCAGCAGCGTGTTCAACGACGCGAACTGCTTGTCCAGGGAGGCGGTCAGCGCCGGGTCGTTCTTTGACGCGATCGGCTTCAGCAGCTCGTACGACTTCTGCGCACCTTCGACGTTGCCCTTGAAGTCGATCAGGTCGGTGTGGCTGTAGCGCTCCTCCTCACCGGTGACCTTGCCGGTGGCTACCTCGTCGAGGAGTTCCTTGGCGCCGTTGGCCATCGAGGTCGGGGTGATCTCCGCCGTGCCGACCCGCTTCTGCCAGTCGAGCAGGTCCTTGTAGAGGACCGGGGCGAGAGCCTTCTCCTCGGCGCCGAGCTTCTTGTCGTGCCACAGCGCCTTTTCCAGCCGGTGCCAGCCGGTCCACTTCTGGCCGGCCTCCAGGCCGTCCTCGCGGAGGTCGACCTTCGGGTCGATGTCACCGAAGGACTCGGCGACCGGCTCGGTGCGTTCCCAGCCGATGCGGGACTCGGCGTACGCCTTCTTCGCGGCCTCGATGTCACCGGCGGCGACGGCGTCCGTGAAGACCTTGGCCTTCGGCAGGGTCTCGTCGGCCTGCGCCTGCACATAGGTGCGGTACTCGGTGACGGCCTTGTCCATCTCGGGGCTGCGCTTGGCCGTGGTGCCGCCGGTGATCTCGATCTTCTGCCGGTAGCCGGCGCCCTTCATGCCGGGCTTGCAGACGATGTCGTAGGAGCCGGCCTTGACCTCGGCCGTGATGGTGGCCTTGGTTCCGGGGCCGATGTTCTCGCGCTCGGCGGCGATGCGGGCATCCGGGAAGAGCAGGTAGACCTCGGTGACCTTGGAGCCCTTGTTCTCGACGGCCAGTTCGACGTGGCCGGCCGGGAGCTTCTTCTTGGACACCGTGCAGGAGTCGTCCTTCGCGACGACGCTCAGAGCGCCCTCGCCCTTCCCGTCACTCTTTTCGGCGCAGCCCGTGACGGCGGTCAGGGCTGCCACCGTGGCGGCAGCGGTGACTACGGAGAGACGAACGGCTCGCATACGGGCTCCACACAGGCTGAAGAGAGAAAGGCTGGAACGAGACAAAGGCAGGGCAGGTGAGGCGAACCTAACTTAACCGAGGCTTACCTGACTGATGCCCACTCGTGCAGTGATTCAGCTCTCACTTGGGGTGTGGGGGAACGAGGTGATCACGAGCGACCCATGGGCGACCCAAGCGATAGTCAAGGGATGGTCAAGTGGCCGGGTTTCTTCTCGGTGTACAGGTCGAGGGCGGCGGCCGGCTCGCCGAGCGGCGGCGGGGCACACTGCGTCGGTACCCGGGCCCGTTCGCCCTGGACGGCGCGGAGTGCGACCGCCCTCGACCGGTGCCGTCGAACTCCGGACTTCACAGGAGCTCTGGGCTCCTCGGGTGCCTCGGCCCGGCAACCTGCCGGTCCGGCCCTGTGACGCGGCCGGCGCCCGCGCGGTGCTTGAATGCGCACGTGAATGACTTCGACGTACCCGCGGGCATCGACGTACTGCGGGTGTTCTGCGGCCCCGACGGCCGGCACGGCAACCCCCTCGGGGTCGTACGCGACGGCAGTGCGTACCCCGACGAGGCGTCCCGGCAGGCGCTCGCCGGACAACTCGGTTTCAGCGAGACCGTGTTCGTCGACGACCCCGAGCGGGGGCACGTCGACATCTACACGCCCGGGCTCCGGCTGCCCTTTGCCGGGCATCCGCTCGTCGGCGCCGCCTGGCTGCTCGATCTGGAGATTCTGGAACTGCCGGTCGGGGAGATCTTCGCCCGCCAGGACGGTGAGTTCACCTGGATCGCCGCACGCCCCGAGTGGGTGCCGCCGCGCACGCTGGAGCGCTACGCATCCGTCGCCGAGGTCGAGGCGCTGACCGGACCGCCGCCCGGGGAGGGCTGGCTCTACGTCTGGGCATGGGAGGACGAGGCGGCAGGGCGGGTCAGGGCGCGGGCGTTCCCGCGGCGGATCGATGAGCGCGGCGTCAGCCGCTCCGGCGGAGCCGGGCCTTGCACCGGGGGGATCGTGGAGGACGAGGCGACGGGCGCCGCGGCGCTGCTGCTCAGCGCGCAGCTGGGCCGCGCCCTCAACATCACCCAGGGGTGCGGCTCCCAGATCCTCACCGCACCCGCACCGGACGGCACGGTGGAGATCGGGGGCCGCGTCCTGCTGTCCACCCGCGGCTGAGTGCCCGGCGGATTTTGGCCGGGACGTGGGCCGCTCACGTCTGCCAGGCCGGAGAGCGCAGTCCTCCGGGTCACCGCGCGCTGGGCGGGAACGCCTCTCCTCGCGTACGAGGGCTACGGAAGAGTGAGGATCTCCGCGCCCGTCTCCGTCACCACCAGCGTGTGCTCGAACTGGGCGGTGCGCTTGCGGTCCTTCGTCACCACGGTCCAGCCGTCGTCCCACATGTCGTACTGGTGCGTCCCGAGCGTCAGCATCGGCTCGATGGTGAAGGTCATGCCGGGCTGCATCACGGTGGTCGCGTGCGGGCTGTCGTAGTGCGGAATGATCAGGCCGGAGTGGAACGAGGAATTGATCCCGTGCCCGGTGAAGTCCCGGACCACGCCGTACCCGAAGCGCTTGGCGTACGACTCGATGACCCGCCCGATGACATTGATCTGGCGCCCGGGGCGGACCGCCTTGATGGCGCGGTTCAGGGACTCCTCGGTGCGCTCCACGAGCAGCCGGGACTCCTCGTCCACATCGCCGCAGAGATAGGTGGCGTTGTTGTCGCCGTGCACGCCATTGATGTATGCGGTGACGTCGAGGTTCACGATGTCGCCGTCGCGCAGCACCGTGGAGTCAGGGATGCCGTGGCAGATGACCTCGTTGAGCGACGAGCAGAGCGACTTGGGGAACCCGCGGTAGCCGAGCGTCGACGGATAGGCGCCGTGATCGCACATGAACTCGTGGGCGACCCGGTCGAGTTCGTCCGTCGTCACGCCCGGGGCGATGTGCTTCGCGGCCTCCGCCATCGCCTGCGCGGCGATCCGCCCCGCGATGCGCATGCGCTCGACGGTGTCGGCGTCCTGGATCTCCGGGCCGGTGTACGGCGTGGGAGCGGGCTTGCCCACGTACTCGGGGCGCCGGATGTTTCCGGGTACGGAACGGATGGGAGTGATCTCCCCTGGTACGAGGAGCGACTGGCCAGACATATCAGCGAGTCTAACCAGCGCGCTTGGGGCAGCATGGCCCCGAGGAAAGGAGTCGATGATGGCCCTGTTCAAGAAGCGCACGGTCGGCAAGCCGGGTGAGTGGTACTACTGCCTGGAGCACAAGAAGGTCGAGGAGGGCCCGGAGTGCCCGGCGAAGGACCGGTTCGGGCCGTACACCACGCCCGAGGAGGCTCGGCACGCCATGGAGACGGCGCAGGAGCGGAACCTGGAGTGGGAGAACGACCCCAAATGGCACGACCGCTCCACACCCCCGGAGGACGACGCGTAGGCCCGGCCCCGGGGCTCCGCCCCCGGAGGCCTACGCGCCGGAGGTGCTTGACTGTCCGGACGCCGGGAGACCGGATGCGCTCGCCTGCCGCCGCCGTCCGGCGTCCTCGTCCGTCTCCGAGTCGTACGTGAGCAGCTTCGGCAGCGCCGCCGCCAGCAGTGCGACCGAGGCCACGCACGCCACCCCGCCCGACCAGATCGCCGAGCGGGTGCCCGTCCAGCCCGCCATCGCGCCCGCCCGCACCTGACCCAGCTGCGGCCCGACGCTGTACGACAGCACCTCGATGCCCGCCAGTCGCCCGCGCAACTCCTCCGGGATGGTCTGGTTCCAGATCGTGGAGCGGCCGAGCCCGCTGAGCATGTCGCCCGCGCCCGCCGCCGCCAGGCAGCCCAGCACCAGCCACACATTGCTGAACCATCCCGCCGCGGCGATCGCCAGCCCCCAGACGGCGGCACCGAAGACCACGAACAGCCCGTGCCGTCGCACCCGTGAGGTCCAGCCGCTCGTCAGCCCCAGCACCAGGGACCCGACCGACCCCGCCGCGTACATCAGCCCCAGCGACCACTCGGCGTGCAGCTCGTCCGCGAGGAACGGGAAGATCGTGTTCGGGAAGGCGAAGAACATCGCGGCCAGATCGATCGCGTACGTCCCCAGCAGCACCGGCCGGCTCCACGCGTACCGCGCGCCCTCCGCGATCCCGCGCAGCGACGGCTTCCGCGCGTGCTCGGCGGGCGGTGCGGGCGCCAGCCGCAGACACAGCAGCACGGAGACGGTGAACGTGACCACCGTGACCGCGTACGCCGTGGCGTGCCCGGCATAGGCCACCACCAGACCGGCCACCGCCGGGCCCGTGATCGCGCCGAACTGCCAGCGCAGCGAGTTCAGCGCGGCGGCCGCGGTGAGCTGGTCGTGCGGCACGATCCTGGCCATCAGCGAGTCCAGCGCGGGCCGCTGCAGCCCGGCAAGCGCGGAGACGCCGCCCGCGACGAGATAGAGCGGCCAGAGCGCAGGGTCGGGCAGCGCGGCATTCGCCAGGAGGACGACGGCGAGCAGCCCCAGCCCCGCCTCGGTGCCCAGGATCACCTTGCGGCGGTCCGCGGAGTCGGCGAGTGCCCCGCCGTACAGACCGAAGACGACCAGCGGCACCAGCTCGACCGCACCCATCGCGCCGACGGCGAGCGGCGAACCGGTGAGCTCCTTGATCTGGAGAGGCAGCGCGATCAGCGCCATGAAGCTGCCGAAGTAGGTGATCAGACCCTGGACCCACAGCAGCCGGAAGTCGGCCGAGGACCGCCAGGGCGAAAGGTCGGGCAGCAGCGCGGAGAGCCGGGCGGGCAGGGCGGAGGCGGAGGTCACGAGGGGTCATGGTCCGGTGCCGTACGTGCCGCCTGCAACCGGTTTTGGCCGAGGTGCGCGGCCCTTCACCACCTCGGCGGCGGTGGCGCGGTCAGCTGGTCGGCGAGCCGGGACAGCCGGTCCCGGAAGCCGCGCCGACCGCGCGGCGCCGGGGCGCTGTTCTCGCCGGCCGCCGCGCTCACCAGATGCTGCACGGTGTCCAGGTCCACATCGTCGGTGCCGGTCACCGCGAGCGTCTCATGGGCCAGCCCTCCCACCTCCGGGTCACCGTCGTCCAGCGAGAGCACCGTCGCCCCGGCCCGGCGCGCATCGTGCACCCGCTCCAGCAGCCCGGCCCCGGGCCGCTCCGGGGCCACCAGGAGCAGCGTCTCGCCCCGCCCGGCTGCCTCGATCCGGCCCAGACCGACGGCCAGATGCGCCGGATCGCCCGGTCCCACCCGGTGCCGCACAAGCGTGGGAGTCAGCTCCGGCAGCCCGGACCAGGTGGACTCGTCGACGAGATGGGCCGCCAGGTGCCACGGCTCGTACGCCGCCGTCCCCACCAGCAGCAGCCCGCCGCCGTGCGGAACGACGGACGAGCGCAGCGTCCCCGCGAAACGCCGGGCCGCCGCGGGCCACTCGGTCCCGGCGAGCACTTCTCGGAGCAGGGCGACGCGTACGGCATCCATGGCCCGGCATCATGCCGCAGAGCCCGTCCCCGGCACCGGCGAACGCCACCGGACCAGCCGAACGGGGCCTGAGCTTGACTCTGTCGGGGATCTTGGAGTTTCCCGGTGCGGCAGCGTGATCAGCGGGCATCGGGGCTGTTTCGAAGGCCGATGCAGTTGTCGAGGTGTCCGTTGTCTCTCCGTCCCCGTCCCGGTGAGCAAGCCCCGTCTCTGACTGCGCAGGTCGCGCGGGCGAGAATCCGGGCGGTACGACAGCGATGTGGGTGAGAGACCGCCTGGACGGGCTGTGGTACGACGAGGGCTTCGCCGACTGGTACCCGCGCGACGGGCGCCCCGGCCTCTCGCCCGCCCAGTTGGCCACTGTCCCCGACCAGCTCACCGCGCACCAGCGGCATGATGACCGGCCGCGGCACGGTCCCCTCGCAAGCAGGGACGACTACTCCAGGATGATGGTTGCCACCAGCTCGACAGAGCATTCCTCGCCGTCGTTGTACGAATACCGATGGGCCACGCGCTTGATCGTCTCGGGGGCGAACACCGGCAGCGTGGTGGCCCAGCCCTCGACGAAGACGTTCGTCTCCTCGTCTGGACCGACCCTGGGGGCTTCTGCCGTCGTCTCGTCAACGATCTGCGCTGGGGCCTCTTCGTTCTCCGCTACGAGGATGTGTCACACCTCATGAAGGAACTGCACAACTAAGCAGGTTTGACATGGAGTTGATCACGAGATGATCACATCCACCAGGAAAGGCGGTCGTGAGTCTGAACCGCAGGTGAAGCTTGGCTGCCTCCTTCGGGTCGCACTCCCGGAGGAGGCAGCGAGGCCAATCGGACCTCGCGAACGCCATCACACCAGCCATGCGTTCTTCTCTCAGTATGTGCAAGACCGCAGCGGTTGTGGCCTGTGCCGCCCTGCTGCCGCTCGTCGTCGCACCTGCCGCGTCCGCCGAAGATGCCCTCGGGGGCAAGCAAGGGGGAATCTCGATACAGTCCATCGACAGCTACCTGAAGGGCGTGGTGGTCGGCTTCAAGTCCGGCAGAACCAACATAGGGACAGCCCCGACGATCATCGACTTCTACGACTGCAGAACCTCGGATCACGGGTATGTCAATGAGTCGACCCAGGTTCAGTTGATCAACTACAACTACACCACCCCGAACGAGTATTGGGAGAAGAAGACCTTCACCGCCTGTTTCAGCGGAGGCCAGTCCCATGGAGAGTGGGCCGGGCGTAAGGGTGATGACCTGTACTTCCAGATCAAGGCGGTAAACGGGAGCACCAGCGTCGGACCGACGCTGTCCGCTACGCGCGTCCACATGTGGTGATCTGAGGCACACCACAGCCCGCACCGAACCGGTGCGGGCTTCCCCCAACCGTAAGAGAGTGCGCACCATGCCCATCGGCTTCCGCTCGGTCGCGTTCGGCTATCGCCGCCGAAGCCCTGTCATCCAGCACTTCACCTTCGACTTCCCGCCCGGCCGGACCGTGTTCCTCGGCCCCAACGGCGCCGGAAAGTCGACGGTCCTGTCGCTGGCCGCTTCCGTGCTCCGGCCAGAGGCCGGCACCGTTGCGTACGGCAGGCGGACGACCGCCCGGCGTGGCGACCTTGCCGAATACCGCCGACGCATCGCCTGGCTGCCCCAGCAGATCGAGTCGGTTCCCCGCCTGACTGCCCGCGAACAGGTGGCCTATGTCGGCTGGCTGAAAGGCATGATTCGCCGAGATGCCTGGGACGCCTCTCTTGGTGCTCTCGAGCGAGTCGAACTCGCCGACTTGGCCGACCGGAAGGTTCGCCGGATGTCCGGCGGGCAGCAACGCCGGGTCGGCGTTGCCCAGTCACTGGTGCACGAGGCCGAAGTCCTTCTGCTCGACGAGCCGACAGCCGGCATGGACCCGCGCCAGCGACGCGTCTTCCACGAGATCCTCGGCGGGCTCGACCAGCACGTGCTGCTCTCCACTCACGATGTCGCTGATCTGGAGGACACCTACGACCACGTCGTCGTGCTCAACGGCGGGACCATCCGCTTTGCCGGTGCGGTACGCGAGTTCCTTGCCTTGGCCCCGCCCGGCACCGCGGCAGGCCGCCTCGCGGAAGCCGCTTACTACGTCACTGTCCAGGAGGAGGCGGCGGCATGCGCGTAGCAACAGCACTGCGCACCACCAGCGTCGTCTGGGTCGCTCCTTTGGTCCTTGCGTGGGTGTGGCTGGTCAGCAGTCATGAGGCAGCGAACGAGCCGGCCTACTGGGCTGGCAACACTGCTCTGGTCGGGCACACTCTCCCCTTTTATGCCCCTGCTTGCGCGGCCTTCGCGGCTTGGGAGGCTGGGCGATTGAGAAGGGCCGGGGTCCACCGACTGGGGCCCGTGCGAGGCAGATACGCGATCGCGATCAGCACACTGTGGCCGGTGGCACTCCTCGGAGTGGCGGCGGTTGTGGTGTGCCTGCTGACCGTGCGCCTGGCGACCGGCGCGGCCCATGACTGGCCGCACCTGGGCGTGCTGGCCATGGCTGGGTACCTCATCACCGTCCACACTGCCCTCGGCTACGGGCTCGGCATGCTGCTGCCGCGCATTCTGGTTGCACCATTGATTCTCGTTGTTGACTACCTGTGTCTTGTGATGCCCGTCACGATGGCCCCGATGTGGCTGCGGGAACTCACCGGATGGCTCGACGCCCCCTACGGGGACGTCACGATCACTGTGAACCCGGTGGCGCTCGCCGTACCGATGGTGCTGGCCACGGGCATCCTGGCGGCTGTCCTGGTCAGTGCGGAGATCGCCCGGTGGCGTCGCGATCGCGTCGTACGCGTCGGCGCCGCAGCTGCCGCGTCCCTGGTCTGCTTGAGTGTGTTCACCGTTTCAGCCATCGCACCCGTGCGCGACTGGAATGGTGACCCGCCACTGCGCGCCCGCACCGACCCGCCCGTGTGCGCTGACGGTTCCCCCAGGATCTGCGTCCCCGTAGAGGTGGTCGACAGGCTGGAACCGCTGGTCGATGCCGCGAAGGAGGTCGTTCCGCGCCTCGTTGACGCAGGCCTGGAGCCGCCGAAGGAGCTCGCGTTCGTCTCCGAGGCAGCCGACATCGATGCGCAGACGTGGAGGCTGTTCCTCTACCGGGACATGCGCGATGTGGATTTGAAGGCAAGCATCGCGGCGTCGGCGCTGCCACCAATCCCGCCGTGTCCCACCACGTCCGACGTCCGAAGCGGCCATGTGGGCACGCTCGCGGCCTGGCTCATGGTCAAGGCCGGCCTGGACGTTGGGGAGATCCAGAGTCAGTACAGTCAGAAGTTGGCCGCTGACCCGAGCGTGGTGCCCGTGGTGGACAGAGTGACCAAGCTGTCTCCTGACGAGCAGCTGTCGTGGTTCACACGCAATGTCACGTTGCTTCAGCAGTGCAAACCTGCTCCGGAGACCATGCCGACCGTCGTCAAGACGGAAGGGTGATCCGATGCGCTTGTGGCTGAGAACGCGACAGATCCCGGTCCTTGCCGCCGCTCTCGCGGCTTACGCCGCGCTGACTGCGGCCGCCGGCGACACGCTGGTTTCTCTTCCTTCCCTGGGCAGCGACGCCGCCCGGCCCCTCGTTCTTTTCGCCCCGCTCCTGGTCTGCATGGGGCTTGCGCTCTTTCTCAGCAGTAGACTCCCCGCCGCCGAGGCGTCGGGGAGTCGTCCCGTTTCCCGCTTCGACCAGGCACTGGTCCTGGCCACGGTTCTGACCACGGTCGCCGTGGCGCAAACCGTCACTGTGCTTCTCGATGCCCAGATTGCGAACACCGCCGGCCGCAATACCGCGTTCCTGGTCGGGCTGATGCTGTGCGCCCGCCGGATAGCGGGTCACCAGGTGGCTGCTATCACTCCCGTCGCATGGGTGATCACGATGATGCTCATCGGCAACTCGGGCGGCAACGGTGAGGCCCATCCGTGGACGGTCATCCTCATGCCTCCGGACCACACACCTGCCGCGCTCGCAGCCACCGCGATGCTGGCGCTCGGCGTTGCCTCGGCCCCGGCCGCCCCGATGCTCCGCGACGCGAACTGAGTCGAAAACGGTCTCCGGGAAGGCTTGGCGTCCTTGCTCGAACTGGCTGTTCGACTCGCTGTGCGGGGCGGCGACGCAAAAGGTCAAGCTGAGTGACGGATGTCGCAGGAGACCGACCTGGCCTTCCCTTCCAGGGCGGGCAGTAATGTCGGCGCCATGACTACGAACGACAGCGGCAGCGCGCCCAAGCCCCCCGCCAAGGACCCCTGGGACCTTCCCGACGTATCCGGGCTGACCGTCGGTGTGCTCGGCGGCACCGGTCCGCAGGGCCGCGGGCTCGCCTACCGGTTCGCCCGCGCCGGGCAGAAGGTGATCATCGGCTCGCGCGTCGCCGGCCGTGCCCAGGCCGCCGCCGACGAGCTGGGCCTCGGCGTCGAGGGCGCGGACAACGCCGACTGCGCCCGGCGCAGCGACGTCGTGATCGTCGCCGTGCCGTGGGACGGCCACGCCAAGACTCTGGAGTCGCTGCGCGAGGAGCTCGCCGGGAAGCTCGTCATCGACTGTGTCAACCCGCTCGGCTTCGACAAGCAGGGCGCGTACGCCCTGAAGCCTGAGGAGGGCAGCGCTGCCGAGCAGGCCGCCGCCCTGCTGCCCGATTCCCGGGTCACCGCCGCCTTCCACCACCTCTCGGCGGTACTGCTCCAGGACGAGGCGATCGAGGAGATCGACACCGATGTGCTGGTGCTGGGCGACGCCCGCGCCGACACCGACCTTGTCCAGGCGCTCGCCGGCCGGATCCCCGGCATGCGCGGCATCTTCGCGGGCCGGCTGCGAGGCGCCCACCAGGTCGAATCGCTCGTCGCCAACCTGATTTCGGTCAACCGCCGCTACAAGGCGCACGCGGGCCTGCGTACCACCGACGTCTGAGCCGACGGACGCCCACGGCCGCACCCTGCGGAGAGCGGAACGGGGCATGAGGGACACTGGACGGGACCGTGTACCGCCCCCGGACAGGAGTTGCCCCCCATGCCCCGCCTCGCTCTCTACGCCCTCGCCGTCTGCGTCCTTGCCGTCGGTGCGGCTGTGGCCTCCTTCGTCCAGGGCAGCTGGCTCGGGATCGTCTGGGTGCTGATGGCCGGGCTCTCGTCCAACATGGCGTGGTACTACCTGCGCAAGCAGCGCGCCGGGACCGCGGGCTGAGAGGCTGTCGGGCTGCCTTCGATCGGGAAGCGTGTGTGCCAGGCGTCGCGAGCCGGGCGCCCACCCCCCAATTGCCGGTCGGTCTAAGCTTGATCTTTAAGGCTGCTGCTCGGCCCCGCCGCGTCTAGGCATATCCGTTTTGCGCTGTTTCTTGCCGACTGGGTAGCGGGGTGCGGGT
>NZ_JBFBCG010000113.1:0-16826 GCF_040683105.1 Streptomyces sp. NPDC051020
CCCCGGCATGCCCGATCAGCCCCTTCCCGTCGGCGACCACGGACAACCGCCGGTCCCACCCTGTAGGCTCGCTCACCAGATTGGTGCCCTGACTCCCGCAGCGGATACGACGTCGACACTCGCATCCTTGCAGGCCAGCGGCACCTTTCTGCTACCGGGACGTCAGATCACCCAATTCCGCCGAATACCCAGGGTTCATCAGCCAGATCGTCACCATCCTGCCGTCGGGGCCACCCGAGCCCGAGAGGTGGCCGCAGCCGCCCAGCGCGACGGTGGAAACGAGCGTGACGACTCCTATGAGTACGCGGTTCTTCACTGGGTCACCTTCTGCGAAACGGCACGACGAAATCAGGACCCGGTGTGGGGGACTGCGGGCGGCGCTCGCACGGGCGTGGCTGGATTTTGGTATGGACCAATCATTTGGTCAAGGCCTGTTCGTGCCGCGTTCTCCACGCCGACCTCTCGCGTACCCGCGCCGAGTGGGGCACCGTGGTATGGACGAAAGGGGACACATGATGTCCAACAACACGTATCGGGTCACCGAAATCGTAGGAACCTCCCACGAGGGCGTCGACGACGCCATCCGCCGGGGCATCGCGAGGGCGGCGGAAACGTTGCACAATCTCGACTGGTTCGAGATCACCGAGGTGCGTGGGCAAATCGTGGACGGCCGGATCGAGCACTACCAGGTCGGCCTGAAAGTCGGCTTCCGGCTCGACGAGATCACCTGACCCGGTACGCCGCGGTCAGGTACGCCCCGTACGCTCCTGAGCGTCCTTCAACGCAGGCGAGGCCACTGCCCAGCGAGCTCGCACCACGGTGAAACCGGCCAGCTCAGCCGCGTCGCAGACCAGTTCGTCGTCATCGACCAGCATCCGCACCTGACGCTCCCGGCCCAGCCGCTTCAGGATCTCCAGCTTGGTATGGCGGGCCGGGCGACGGTCGTCGTTGCGACGCATGTACATGCGCCCCTCGGGCAGGCCTTGCGCGGCCAGCCACGTCACGGTGTCCCGACGGCAGCGCTCCGGCCGTCCGGTGAGATACCTGATCTCGCACTCCTCGACGCTGCTCAGCACCAGCCGTACGCCCTCGTCGAGCGGCGGATCGTCCACAGCCGCGGCGAAGAAGCCGCCCCAGTCGCGCCGGCCCCCCTCAAGGAAGTGCTGCCGATGCCCGCTGTCCGCGAGCGTGCCATCCAGGTCGAATACGGCCAGCGGCCGGGTTTCATGCGTCACGCGCCCAGCCTAGGAGCTGCCCCGTCATCCCTGACGGGCGCACGACGACGGCTACGGGCGCCTCTCACCGGCGCAACGGCCCGGACCGCCCAGAAGCCGCTCTGAGTCGGCATCGGCGGGCCCCGTTCGTCTTGCCATGCGAGTCCAGGGGGCGCCGTTGGCCGCCGAGCACCCATAGCAGCGGGAACCAAACCGCGACGAACCGGTCAAGGACCCGAGCTCAGTCGCCTGTTGCCCCGTCGATCCGCTCCCGCTGTGCGGTTCGCTCGACCGGCGGCGCTCTCCATGTCATGCACCCACTTTCACCGCCACCTCGCCGGAAACGCCAACAGGTGCACCGCGGGCACCTGCCTCTCCGACCCCGGGCAGGTTCCCCCCGAACGGCGCGCCTCTGCGCAGGAGAAGGGTAGGGCTGGGGACGCGCACCCTCAAGAGTGCGCCATATGGGCCGATTTGGACACCTTCGACGACATGCGAATAGGGCAGGATCCGGTTCGTCGAGCCGATCCGTGCGGGCGAGTGAGTAGCCGTACGCTCACGTTCCGCGTTCGCCGAAATGGTTGTACCGACCCAGGTAGAATCCAAAACCTTCGTAAAGCTAACCTTAATTTGTGGCATCTAACGCAACCGATGTGAAGCGAATACTCCTGCGCTCAGGGAAGAGTCCGTACGACGTCGTTCCTGTTGAGCGCGCCCTCCATGAGGACGTGTTCGCGACAAACTCAGGCAATCTGATCTTCAGCGATGCCGCACACAAGATCCTCGAGACGCCGCGGACCGAGGTGGTCTCCAACGGCATCCGGACCAGGGTCGCCGCCGCCGAGCGGATCAACGAGGAGTGCGACGCTTTCGTCATCCCGCTCGCCAATGCCTTCCGGCCGTCCTTCGAGCCCCAGCTCAAGCGGCTGACCCAGCTCATCTCGAAGCTGAAGATCCCGGTCATCGTGCCGGGGGTCGGCGCGCAGTCCAGCACCGACTACTCCACGGACCGGCTGCGGCCCATGGCGCCCACGGTGCGCGCGTTCGTCTCCGCGGTGCTGGACCGCAGCGCTTCCATCGGAGTGCGCGGAGAGTTCACCGAGCGCTTCCTGCGAGACATGGGCTTCCGCGACGTGGAGGTCATCGGCTGCCCGTCGATGTTCATGGGCGGCCGCGATCTCTTCATCCGTGAGAACGCCCGGCCGCTGGGACCCGAGTCGCGGATCGCGATCAACGGATCGCACGACGCCGTCAAGAGGTACAAGCTCGGGCGGATCATCGATCACGCGCATGCGCGCTATCCCCATCTGCGCTTCATCGGGCAGAACCTGTCCGATGCCCGTCAGCTGCACTGGCGTGACCTGAGCCACGCGAACGCCGCCGTCACGGACATCCCCACTCACCCCGACCACCCGATGTACATGGAGGGCAAGGTCAGGGTCTATATCGACCCCAAGACGTGGGTGGACGACCTGCGGGGCTTCGACTTCTCGTTCGGCTCCCGGATCCACGGCAACATAGCGGCGCTGCTCGCCGGAACGCCGGCGACGGTGCTCTGCAGTGACTCCCGGACGCTGGAGCTGTGCCGCTACTTCGACATTCCGCACCGGATGCTCGCCAAGGTGCCCGAGAACCTGGATCCCGCGGAACTGTGCGCCGAGGCGGACTTCGGGCCTCTGATGCGCGGCCACAACGAGCGGTTCGACCGGTTCATGAACTTCCTGGACAAGAACGGCCTGGAGAACACCTTCGCCCACGGCGACGGGGGCGCGGCCTTCGAGTCCCGCATGAGCGAACTGGCCTTCCCCGCGGGCGTCCGTCCCTGGACCGGCAGCGGCGTCCTCGAGATGAGCACGCGCCTCAACTGGCTCCAGTCGCAACTGACCGAGCTCACCGACCGGAACACCCTGCTGGAACGGCGCCTCGCGAAGGCCACCAGGGTGCCCGTCCCGCGCGACAGTGCGAGCCCCGAGCGACGGCCGTACCAGCGCGCCCGCCGGGTCATCCCCGGCCCCATCAAGCGGGCACTGCGCGGCGCCCGCTAGTGCCGCGGCAGGCAACGTTTGCCCGTAAAGGAGCGGCGTCCGGTGCGTGCTGTCGGCGTGCCGGCCGGAAGCCCTCGTACTGGATGTACTTGGGTTTTCGGCCGGTGCGGCGAGAGTGCGTGCCGAGCGTCGCGACGGGGCGAACGTTGCCTGTTGGGGCACTAGCGAGCGAAGGTGGTGTTCCCCTCCCTGACCTGCGGGTGTATGGAGGGGAACATCGGCGTCAGCGTTGCGGGCCCAGCACCGCCGACGCCTAGGTCCTGTCCTGCCGATCTTCGTGGGCCCGGAACGCCTGGCACGGCACCTCGCTGCGTTGCCGGAGTCGTCCACGTACGTCCAGTACGAGGACGATCCTCCGCCTTGCGATGCACCGCACCAGACGCCCCGGGCTGGACCGGCACTAGAATTCGACTGTTTGTCCCCAGCTGCTGGCCCTGCCCCCATTCGTACGGAGTTCCGCGCGCATGCCCACCCCCCACGATCCGTACGTCCGAGTGCGCGGCGCCCGTGAGCACAATCTGCAGGACGTCCACGTCGACATCCCGCGCGACACCCTCACCGTCTTCACGGGCGTCTCGGGCTCCGGGAAGTCCTCCCTCGCCTTCGGGACGATCTACGCCGAGGCCCAGCGTCGCTACTTCGAGTCCGTCGCCCCGTACGCCCGGCGGCTCATCCACCAGGTCGGCGCGCCGAAGGTCGGCGAGATCACCGGTCTGCCACCCGCCGTCTCGCTGGAGCAGCGGCGCTCGGCGCCCGGTGCCCGTTCCTCGGTCGGTACGGTCACCACGCTGTCCAACTCGCTGCGGATGCTGTTCTCGCGCGCCGGGGAGTATCCGGCGGGGGCCGAGCGGCTGGACTCGGACGCGTTCTCGCCGAACACCGCCGCCGGGGCCTGCCCCGAGTGCCACGGTCTGGGGCGTATCCACCGCACCACCGAGGAGCTTCTCGTCCCGGACCCGTCGCTGTCGATCCGGGAGGGCGCGATCGCCGCCTGGCCGGGCGCCTGGCAGGGCAAGAACCTGCGCGACGTGCTGGACACGCTGGGGTACGACATCGACCGGCCGTGGCGAGAGCTGGACGCGCAGGACCGGGAGTGGATCCTCTTCACCGAAGATCAGCCGGTGGTGACGGTCCACCCGGTGCGGGAAGCGGGCCGGATCCAGCGCCCGTACCAGGGCACGTACATGAGTACGCGGCGCTATGTGATGCACACCTTCGCGGACTCCAAGAGCCGCACCCTGCGGGCCAAGGCCGAGCGCTTCCTGACCAGCGCCCCCTGTCCGGTCTGTGGCGGCACTCGGCTGCGTCCGGAGGCGATGGCCGTCACCTTTGCCGGCCGTACGATCGCCGAGCTGGCCTCGCTGCCCCTCGCGCGCCTCGCCGACGTGCTGTCGGCTGCGGGCGGCGATGACACCGCGCGGCTGCTGACGACGGATCTGCTGGCCCGGATCGGGACGGTGACCGAGCTGGGGCTCGGCTATCTCAGTCTCGACCGCACGGCTCCGACGCTGTCCTCCGGCGAGCTGCAGCGGCTGCGGCTCGCCACCCAGCTGCGCTCGGGGCTGTTCGGGGTCGTCTATGTGCTGGACGAGCCGTCGGCCGGTCTGCACCCGGCGGACACCGCGTCGTTGCTCGCGGTCCTCGGCCGGCTGAAGGAGGCCGGGAACTCGGTCTTCGTCGTGGAGCACCAGATGGATGTGGTGCGACAGGCGGACTGGCTGGTCGACGTGGGGCCGCTGGCCGGTGAGCACGGGGGGCGGGTGCTCCACAGCGGTCCCCCGGCCGGACTCGCGGACGTCGTGGAGTCCGCGACGCGGCGGTTCCTTTTCGACGGGGGTCCGGCTCCTGCCCGGGAGCCGCGTACGCCCTCCGGGTGGCTGAAGCTGATCGGTGTCGACCGGCACAATGTGCGCGGGGTGGATGCCGCGTTCCCGCTCGGGGTCTTCACCGCGGTCACCGGGGTCTCCGGCTCCGGGAAGTCGACTCTGGTCGGTCAGGTACTCGCCGGGGCCCTCGCCGACCGACAGTCGTCCGCCACCGCCGACCTTCCGGTCGAGCGGCCCACGGCCGGCTGCGCGTCGGCGCAAGGGCTGGAGGCGGTGGACCGTCTCGTCCAGGTCGACCAGAAGCCGATCGGCCGTACCCCGCGCTCCAATCTGGCCACGTACACCGGGCTCTTCGATGTCGTGCGGAAATTGTTCACCGAGACCGACACGGCGCGCGAACGCGGCTACAGGGCGGGGCGGTTCTCGTTCAACGTGGCGGGCGGGCGGTGCGAGACCTGCCAGGGCGAGGGGTTCGTCTCCGTCGAGCTGCTCTTCCTGCCGAGCACGTACGCGCCCTGCCCGGACTGCCATGGTGCGCGGTACAACCCGCAGACGCTGGAGATCACCCTGCGCGGGCTGAACATCGCGCAGGTGCTGGATCTGACCGTGGAGTCGGCGGCCGGCTTCTTCGCCGGGACACCCGCCGCCGAGCGCAGTCTGCGGACACTGCTCGATGTGGGGCTCGGCTATCTGCGGCTGGGGCAGCCGGCGACGGAGCTGTCCGGCGGTGAGGCCCAGCGGATCAAGCTCGCCACCGAGCTGCAGCGCACTCGTCGCGGCCACACCTTGTATCTGCTCGACGAACCGACAACAGGGCTGCATCCGGCCGATGTCGAGGTGCTGATGCGGCAGTTGCACGGGCTGGTCGATGCGGGTAGCACGGTGGTGGTCGTGGAGCACGACATGGCCGTGGTCGCGGGTGCCGACTGGGTGATCGACCTCGGCCCCGGAGGCGGAGACCGGGGTGGCCGGATCGTCGCGGTGGGGACGCCCGCAGAGGTGGCGGGTGCGGCGGACAGCCGGACCGCGGCGTACCTGACGGCCGCTCTCAGGTCGGCCTGACGGTCAATCACGACGCGACACTCCTTCTCCCACCCCCCACCTTCCGGTCGGTCTCAGCGTCGGACCTTCCGGGTCGCCCGCAGCCACTCCTTGTTCATCGCCGAGATCGACGGCAGCGGAATGCCCTTCGGGCAGGCCGTGGCACACTCCCCGGTGAGCGTGCAGCCACCGAACCCCTCGCTGTCCATCTGCTCGACCATGTCGAGCACCCGCGTCTCGCGCTCGGGGGCGCCCTGCGGCAGGACGTTGAGGTGGTTGATCTTCGCCGAGGTGAAGAGCATCGCCGAGCCGTTGGGGCAGGCCGCTACGCAGGCGCCGCAGCCGATGCACTCGGCGTGCTCGAACGCGAAATCGGCGTCGGGCTTGGGCACGGGTGTGGCGTGGGCGTCGGGTGCGGTGCCGGTCGGGGCGGAGATGTAGCCGCCCGCCTGGATGATCCGGTCGAAGGCGGACCGGTCCACGACCAGGTCCTTGACGACCGGGAACGCCGAGGCGCGCCACGGTTCGATGTCGATCGTGTCGCCGTCCTCGAAGGACCGCATGTGGAGCTGACAGGTGGTGGTGCGCTCCGGGCCGTGCGCGTCGCCGTTGATGACGAGGCTGCACGCGCCGCAGATGCCTTCGCGGCAGTCATGGTCGAAGGCGACAGGATCGTCGCCGGCGAGGATGAGCTCCTCGTTGAGGGTGTCGAGCATCTCCAGGAACGACATGTCCTGCGAGATGCCGTCCACCTGGTAGGTGGACATGGCGCCGGGGGCGTCGGCGTTCTTCTGGCGCCAGACGCGCAGGGTGAGCTTCATGCGTAGCTCCGCTGAGTGGGGTGGACGTACTCGAAGACGAGGTCTTCCTTGTGCAGGACGGGGGCGTCGCCGGTGTCTGTGAACTCCCAGGCGGCGGCGTACGAGAACTCCTCGTCCCGGCGGGCGGCTTCGCCGTCCGGGGTCTGCGACTCCTCGCGGAAGTGGCCTCCGCAGGACTCGGCGCGGTGCAGGGCGTCGAGACACATGAGCTCGGCGAGCTCCAGATAGTCGACGATCTGGTTGGCCTTCTCCAGCGACTGGTTGAACTCCTCGCCGGTGCCGGGAACCTTGATGCGGCGCCAGAACTCCTCGCGGATCCGCGGGATCCGGTCGAGCGCCTTGCGCAGCCCCTCCTCGGTGCGGGCCATCCCGCAGTACTCCCACATCAGTTCGCCGATTTCGCGGTGAAAGGAGTCGGGGGTGCGGTCGCCGTCGACGGCGAGCAGCAGGTTCAGCCGGTCCTCGGTCTCCGCGACGGCTTCTTCCACGGCGGGGTGCGAGGCGTCGACCTCGCCGTGGTGCGGGTTGCGGGCCAGGTAGTCGTTGATGGTCGACGGGAGGACGAAGTAGCCGTCGGCAAGACCCTGCATCAGTGCCGAGGCGCCGAGCCGGTTGGCCCCGTGGTCGGAGAAGTTGGCCTCGCCGATCGCGAACAGGCCAGGGATCGTGGTCTGGAGGTCGTAGTCGACCCAGAGTCCGCCCATCGTGTAGTGCACGGCTGGGTAGATGCGCATCGGGGTCTCGTACGGGTTCTCCGCGGTGATCCGCGCGTACATGTCGAAGAGGTTGCCGTACTTCTCCTCGACCTTCGCCCTGCCCATGCGCTGGATGGCCTCCGCGAAGTCGAGGTAGACACCCTGTCCGCCGGGGCCGACGCCGCGGCCCTCGTCGCAGACGTTCTTCGCGGCGCGCGAGGCGATGTCGCGGGGCACGAGGTTGCCGAAGGCCGGGTAGATGCGCTCCAGGTAGTAGTCGCGCTCCTCCTCGGGGATCTCGTTGGCGGAGCGGGTGTCGCCCTTCGCCCTGGGCACCCAGATCCGGCCGTCGTTGCGCAGCGACTCGCTCATCAGCGTCAGCTTGGACTGGTGGTCGCCGGTACGCGGGATACAGGTGGGGTGGATCTGGGTGAAGCACGGGTTGGCGAAGTACGCTCCGCGCCGGTGGGCGCGCCAGATGGCGGTGGCGTTGGAGTTCATGGCGTTCGTCGACAGGTAGAAGACGTTGCCGTAGCCGCCGCTGGCCAGGACGACCGCGTCGGCGAAGTACGTGTCGATCTTCCCGGTGACGAGGTCACGCGCGACGATGCCGCGGGCCTTGCCGTCGACGATGATCAGGTCGAGCATCTCGGTACGGGCGTGCAGCTCGACGTTGCCCGCGGCGATCTGCCGGGACAGTGCCTGGTAGGCGCCGAGGAGCAGTTGCTGGCCGGTCTGGCCGCGGGCGTAGAACGTGCGGGAGACCTGGACACCGCCGAAGGAGCGGTTGTCGAGGAGGCCGCCGTACTCGCGGGCGAACGGGACGCCCTGCGCGACGCACTGGTCGATGATCTCGACGGAGATCTGGGCGAGCCGGTGAACATTGGACTCGCGGGCGCGGAAGTCGCCGCCCTTGACGGTGTCGTAGAAGAGCCGGTGGATCGAGTCGCCGTCGTTGCGGTAGTTCTTCGCGGCGTTGATGCCGCCCTGGGCGGCGACGGAGTGGGCGCGGCGGGGCGAGTCCTGGAAGCAGAACTGGACGACGTGGTAGCCCTGTTCGGCCAGCGTGGCCCCGGCCGATCCGCCGGCCAGACCGGTGCCGACGACGATGACGGTGTGCTTGCGTCGGTTGGCCGGGTTGACGAGCTTGGCCTCGAAGCGGCGGGTGTCCCAGCGTTCGGCGACGGGGCCCTTGGGGGCCTTGGTGTCGACGACGGGTGCGCCGGTCTCGTAGTGCGAGTAGTCGGTCATGTCAGCTCACGACTCCGGTCATGACGGCGACGGGTACGGAGATGAAGCCCATCGTCAGCACCAGTGCGAGGACGTTGGCGATGGTCTTGAGGACACGGTCGCGGCTCGCCCTGCCCGCGCCGAGGGTCTGCGCGGCACTCCAGAACCCGTGCTGGACGTGGAGTCCGAGAGCGAGCATGGCGACGATGTAGATGACGTTGCCGTACCAGGTGGAGAAGGTGTCGACGACGTTCTGATACGGGTGCCCGGACTGGAAGCCGCCGGAGTGGACCGTGCCGGTGGTCAGGTCGAGGACGTGCCAGACGATGAACAGGGCGAGGATGATCCCGCCCCACCGCATGGTGCGGGTGGCGTAGCTCGCGCGGGGCTTCTTGTGGACGTACTTGCTGGGGCGCGCCCTGATGTCCCGGCGGCTCAGCTGGTACGCGGAGGTGGCGTGCGCCACGACAGCGACGACGAGCACCACACGGACGATCCACAGGGCCCACTCGTAGTGCAGGAAGGGCTCACCCATGACCCGCAGCCAGTGGGCGTAGTGGTTGAACTCCCCCGGCCCGAAGAAGATCTTCAGGTTGCCGATCATGTGGACCACCAGGTAGCCGAGCATGATCAGGCCGCTCACGGCCATGACCGTCTTCTTGCCGACGGACGAGTCCCAGAGCGTACGCGTCATGGACGGTCGTCGGTCCGTCCGTGTTGCCAGTGCCATGGGCACGACGCTACGACCGCAGGGCTCATCGGTCCAAGACATGGTGTGGCTCATGTCCATAGCCTCTGGCTATGATGCGGGCTAGGCTGGGTGTATGCAGTTTCAGCAGCTCATGTACTTCGTGGCCGTCGCCGAGACACGGCACTTCACCCGTGCCGCGGAGGAGGTGCATGTTTCGCAGCCCTCGCTCTCCCAGCAGATCAGGGCGCTGGAGAACGAGCTGGGGGCGGAGCTGTTCAGCCGGGCCCGCGGCAACATCACCCTGACCGACGCGGGCGAGGCCCTGCTGCCGCTGGCCCGCCGGATCCTGGCGGATGCCGATACCGCCCGGCACGAGGTGCAGGAGCTGGCCCAGCTGCGCCGGGGCCGGGTCAGGCTCGGAGCGACGCCGAGCCTGTGCACGGGGCTGCTGCCCGACGTACTGCGCACGTTTCACGACCAGCACCCGGGAATCCAGCTGCTGTTGGAGGAGGGCGGCTCGCACGACCTCGTACGGGAGCTGGCGCGGGGGGCGCTCGATCTCGCACTGGTGGTCCTGCCGCTGCCGGCCGCGTCGCCTGCGCTGACCACGGTGGAGCTGCTCCAGGAGGACCTGGTGGTGGTGTCGTCGGCGGAGGCTCCACGACCGGGGAAGGGCGCAAGCGTGCGGATCGCGGATCTGCAGGGTGAGCCGCTGGTGATGTTCCGGCACGGCTACGACCTGCGGGAGCTGACCGTGGCCGCGTGCCGGGCGGAGGGCTTCGAGCCCTCGTTCACGGTGGAGGGCGGCGAAATGGACGCGGTGCTCGGTTTCGTACGGGCGGGACTGGGCGTGGCGGTGGTGCCCAGCATGGTGGCGATCCGGACGGGGCACGGCCTGCGGACGACACGGCTGGCCCCGCCGGGGCTGCGGCGCACGATCGCACTGGCGCACCGCAGTGACGTGGCGCCTCCGCGGGCGGCGCGCGAGCTCCAGCGGGTACTGCTGGCCAGTCGGCCGGACGGGCTCGGGAGATCGAACCCGTCCGGAAGCTGAGGACGCAGCCGGTGCCGGCCCTCCCCGCTCAGACCGCGTCGGCCAGCAGCAAGGAATGGATCCGGTCAGGCGCCCCGGGCCGCGCGTAGTACCACCCCTGGGCCGTGTCGCAGCCGAGTTTCCGGAGCTGCTCCGCCTGCGCTCCTGTCTCGACACCCTCCACCGTGACCGCCAGGTCCAGGCTGTGCGCCAGAGAGACGATCCCCTCGACGATCTTCAGGTCGACCGGGTCGGCCGGATGCTGCTGCATGCCCTGGGTGAAGGAACGGTCCAGCTTCAGCACGCTCACCGGCAGCCGACGCAGATTGGCCAGGTTCGAGTAGCCCGTACCGAAGTCGTCGAGCGCTATGTCGACACCCATCTCGGCCAGTTGCCGCAGCGGCTTGAGCAGGTCGTCGTCGGCTCCGATGACCGCGGACTCGGTGACCTCCAGGCACAGCGCTCCCGGCTCGAGACCCGAGCGTTCCAGCACGTCCACGATCTCGGTGACCAGCCGCGGATGGTGCAGCTGGGTCGGCGAGAGGTTGACGTTGATCCGCAGCGGACCCCCGTCGCTGTGCCGCTCCTGCCAGAAGTTGGCCTGGCGTACGGACTCCTCCAGCACCCACCGCCCGAGCGGCACGATCAGCCCGGTGTGCTCGGCGAGCGGAATGAATCGGTCCGGCCCGAGCACCCCGTGCTGCGGATGACACCAGCGCACCAGGGCCTCGGCGCCGTGGACCGTGCCGTCACCGAGGTGCACGAGCGGCTGGTACTCGATGAAGAACTCGCCGCGCTCCAGGGCGGCGGGCAGCGCGGTGGTCAGCCCGTGCCTGGTGATGGCGCGGGCGTCCGCCTCGGCGTCGGCGATTTCGAAGCGGTTGCCGCCCGCCGACTTGGCCCGGTACATCGTGATGTCGGCGCTGCGCAGCACCTCGGCGGCGCTGCGTTCGCCCGCCGGCCCTTCGACGACGCCGATGGAGCCTCGTACGGTCAGTTCGCGGCCGTCGAGCCGGATCGGCGTGGCGATCACACCGAGGATCCGGGAGGCCAGTTCGCCGACCTCCGACTCGGTGTGCGGGCCGGTGGTCAGCGCCACGAACTCGTCGCCGCCGAGCCGCGCCACCATCTCGCCCGGCGCGGTCGCACAGCTCTGCAGCCGGTCGGCGACCTCGACGAGCAGCCGGTCGCCTGCCGCATGGCCCAGGCTGTCGTTGATCGCCTTGAAGCCGTCGAGGTCGAGGTAGCAGAGCCCGAAGCGGCTGCCGTCGTCGGCGGAGAGCGCCTTCTCCAGCCGTTCGAAGAACAGCGTGCGGTTGGGCAGGCCGGTGAGCGCGTCGTGGGTCGCCTCGTACCGCAGCCGCAGATTCAGCAGCCTGCGCTCCGTGGTGTCCTCCATGAGCGCCAGCTGGTACTGCGGCCGGCCTTCGGGGTCGCGGAGCAGCGACACCGTGAGGTTGGTCCACAGGACGGTGCCGTCATTGCGGTAGTACGGCTTCTCGACGCGATAGTGCTCGCGTTCGCCGCGTACCAGCTCCTCGTAGTACTTCCACACGTGCGGCGAGTCCTCGGGGTGGACCCACTCGTTGACCTTGTGGCTGCGGACATGGTGGTCGAGGCCGCCGAACATCCGGGTCAGCGTGTCGTTGACCTCCAGCACATTGCCTTCCAGGTCGGCGATCCCGATGCCGATGGCGGCGTCCTTGAAGACAGCACGGAACCGCGCCTCGGTGGCGTGCAGGGCCTGCTCGGCGTTGGAGCGGGCGATGAGCGCCGAGCGGGCGATGGCCTCCTGTTCGGCCAGGGTCCGCTCGCGCAGCGCCTGGGTGAATCCGCCCGCCAGGGCGTGCTGCATGCGGGCACAACGGGCCCTGCTGTCCTCGGTCGACAGGGTCACCGGGCCGTTGGCGCCGCAGTAGAGCACCAGGTACGAGTCGACGACGCCGAGCGTGGAGCTGAGCGCATCCGGGTCCGTGCAGTGCGCGGCGACGAGCGCGGCTCCCACCTTGTTGGCGGGCGCCGGGTCGAAGGGACGCGCGTGCAGGATGTCGCTCAACCTGCGGGCCAGCGGCAGCAGATGCTGTTCGAACTCCGGACGGGTCATGGAGGTGGCCGTCGAGGGGAAGATGGCCCGGCTCCAGATGGTGGCGAATCTCCGGAGCCGGTCCTCGGCATCGTCGGGCTCCGCGTCCGGTGCTTCGGACGCTTGGGCGGGAATGCTCACGCCTTGCGTCCCACTCCGCCGAAGCCCGAGAAGGCATACGGGTCTTCCTGCTCCTGCACCACGGGGGTGTCGGGACGCCAGTTGGGCATGGCCACGAGCCCGGGCTCGACCATCTCGTACCCGTCGAAGAACCGGCTGACCTCGTCGCGCGACCGCATGATCAGCGGGTTGCGGATGTTCCGGTAGACACCGACCGCACCGCCCGCCTCCTCCTTGGTGAGCGGGATGCCCTCGTACGAGGCGTGGGTGATGACGAGCAGGCTTCCAGGGGCGAGTGACTCACTCAGGGCGGCAACGGCCGCCTGCGGGTCGTCGGCGTCCTCGATGAAGTGGAGGACGGCGACGAGCAGGAGCGCCACCGGGCGTTCCAGGTCGAGGAGTTCGCTGACCTCGGGACTCTTCAGAATCTCCTGCGGGCGACGCAGATCGGCGCCGGCGACGACCGCGCGGTCGTTTCCTTCGAGTACGGCCTGGCTGTGCGCGACCGCAACGGGGTCGTGGTCAACGTACGCCACCCGTGCCTCCGGGTCCGCGGCCTGGGCGACTTCGTGGACATTACCGAAGGTCGGTATGCCGGAACCGATGTCCAGGAACTGAGTGACGCCTTCACTCACCGCATGGCGCACTGCCCTGCGCATAAAGGCGCGATTGGCCTGCATGATCTTGGGGAGCCCCGGCATGAACTCCATGGCCTTGCGGGCCGCTTCCCGGTCCACCTCGAAATTGTGCGATCCGCCCAGATAGAAGTCATACATGCGTGAAACGCTCGGCACTGAAATGTCAATGCCTCGCGGTGCCCAGGCGGGACGCTCCATCGATGTCTCCAACAAGTCGCCACGGCGATCCGGCCATGTTCATGGTCAGTGTTGACCAGAGGTTACTGACCGACCGCCAGGAGAGCGAGCGGAAACGGAAATTAGCGGTCCGTTATTGGTCACACACCAGTGGCATGCGCAACCGGCCCGTCGCTATCGGTGACATTCAGCGACGGGCCGGTGTCCGGAACGGCTGTTGCGGGGCCACTTGGGGGCGCCGACGAGCTTTGCGTCGGGGGACACCGCGTACCATGTGCCCCCGACACCCTGGCCGTTGGTGTCACCCGGCTTCGCATCACCGGAGAAGGCATAGAGAGGCCAGCCGTCGATGGCCTGCTGCTTGAGACCGTCGGGGCGATGGAAAGTGACAAAACCCTTGGCGGTCACGCCCTTCACATCATTCTTGGCCAACGGGGCGATAACCGGCCACTTCGTGAGACAGGCCCGGTGCAGGCCGACTTCATCGGCCATGCCGTGTCCTTCTTGAACCGGTAGACCGTCATGCCGCGCTTGTCGACGACGATGTCTCCGAGTTTCGGGCCCTTGCGGACCGAAAGCCCCGCGAGATCAGCCTGCTCACCACCGGTCGGACCGTCGGCGTTCGACGCAGCCTTCGTGCCGTCCGGCGCAGAGGCGAACCACGTGCCTCCCACTCCCTGACCATTGACGTCTCCGGGCTTGGTGTCCTTGGTGTACCGGCACATCGGCCACCCTGCAATGGTGAGTTGCCGGGTGCCGTCCGCACGGATGACTTTGCCGATCAGGGCTCCATCGGTACCGACGGCGGCCGTCACATTGCCCGCGGGAACGACCGGCCAGGTCTTCGCGCAGTCGCCCTCGCAATTCGACTTCGGCGGGCTCGCGTTGTCCTTGTCGAAACGGTAGAGAGTGAATCCCTCGCTGTCCGTCACGGCCTTGCCGAGTTCCTTGCTGTCCCACACCGCGAGCTGTCCCGCCTGCTTGGACTTGCCCGCCTGGGCCCCGGAATCGGATCCGTAGTCGCTGCCGATCCGCAAACCCTCAGCGCTCCAGGTCCCCTCCATCAGGGGAATCAGGACCGTGGTCCGCGTGCCGTCCGACCGGCCGGAACATGCTCCCCGTCGTGTACGGATCCCTCTTCGGGCGGCTCACCGCAGCCGTCGCACTCAGCTGGCTCCTGACCGCCCCGGTGCCCGCGGTGGCCGACAACTGCTCGTACGCCTCGATCGGGGACGGCGGCGGGAACTCGGCGGTCGCCACATCGGGCGACGGTCATTGCCAGGCAGGCCCGGCACCCAGACCGACCTCGCGGCCGACACCCCCAGCCCCGGCTCCCCCGCCCCCGCCCCCGCCCCCGCCCCCGCCGCCTCCCCCTCCGCCACCACCACCGGCACCGGCGCCCCCGCCGCCACCACCGGCGCCCACACCGCCTCCTCCGGAGCCCACTCGCTCCGTACGCCCCACGCCACCCCCGCCCAAGCCGGTGGCGATCCCCACCTACCGCAAGCCAGCGCGCAAGGTCCCCCAGCGAGGCCCGTCCCTGGTCACCCTCACCCTGCTGATCACCGCTCCCGCGGTGTTCGCCGTCGCCGTGCTACGTCCCCGCTCCCGTTGACCTACGGAGAAGCCCATGTCGGAATGGCTCGTTCTCACCCTCGCCATGGCCGCGGCCTGCGCCGTCGTGCTCACCATCGCCGTCCTCAAGAATCGCCGCGTCGGGGAAAACGACGACCCGTCCGAAACCCCTGACGTCATCGAATACATGACGATGATGATCGGCGTGGTGTACGCCATCGTGCTCGGCCTCGCCATCGCGGGCGTCTGGGAGGGGCGGAGCGCCGCCCAGGAGTACGTCCGCCAGGAGGCCCAGGCCTTGCACGAGGTGAACGCCCGATCCTCGGTCTACCCCGCCGAGGTGCGTACCCGGATCCGCGCCGACGTCGACGCGTACGTCGGTCACGTCGTCCACGACGAGTGGAGGGCGATGACGGAGCACGGAAGCCTCACCGACGAGGGCGCCGAACTCCTCGGCCGGGTACGTGCCGATGTCACCGACTACCGGCCGAGGAACGACCACGAAGGGCAGGCGTATCAGCCACTGGTCGATCAGGTCGCCGCGGCCGACGACGCGCGCAGTGCCCGCGCCCAGAGCGCCGGCGCCACGATGCCGGGCGTGGTCTGGTTCGGTCTGATCACCGGGGCGCTGGTGACCGTCGGGCTGATCTTCACCCTGCAGATCCGCCGAACATTCCGGGAACTCCTGCTGGCCGGGCTGTTCAGTGTGCTCATCGCCTTCCTGCTTTTCCTGATCTGGGACTTCGACTCCCCCTTCGGCCGCGGCATCTCGGCCACGGCCGCGCCGTTCCTCGACCTCTTTCCCAACGTGTCGGGCTGACCGTCGCCCTGACGGCCTGACGTCCCGTTGGTGCGCCGCCCGGGGGACACCGGTGCCCCATTCGCCGGTCCCCGATCGCGAGCGATATACAGCACTTCTAACGTTTCCTTTATCGAGGTGCACATGTGACGCTTTGTGGATATTCGTTCCGCAGTTGCTCCTCGGGGAACTGGAGGATTCACCATGCGCACCATAGGTGTCGCACCCGTCGCCCTGCTCGGCGCCGCCACTCTCGCCCTGACCGCTCCGGCTGCGACCGCGTACGCCGTGACGTCGGGGGGCGCGCCAGGCGCGACCGGATACACCGTTGCTCCGTCGGTGATCGCGCCGGGCGGCCAGGTCACCCTGGCCGCACGGGGGTGCCTAACAACAGCAACGGCCAGCTCGGGCATCTTCGACAGCATCACTATTCCCAGAGGAGGCAGCGCCTCGGCCACGGTCGACTGGGATGCAAAACCCGGCGCTTCCTATGAAGTGTCGTTCATTTGCAATACATCGCCGACCTCCACGGCGGAGATCGGTCTCGCGATCTCCGCCCCCACCCCCACCCCCGGCTCCACGGCGATCGCGCCGAACGGTGTACAGGGTGATCTCGGCGGCAGCATCGGCCGGATGAATGCCGCGCAACTGGTCGGCGGCACGGCAGTGGCCGTGGCCGCGACCACCGGCGCCGTCTTCGTGGTGCGCCGGCGCAACGAGAGGTACAGCCACTGACCGGCGCAGACCGTCGGTGGTACGCCCGTCGCCCCGGGTCCTGGATCAGGACCACCGTGAAATCTAAGGATCTCGCCGATCCTGTGCCAACGACAGCTGTCAC
>NZ_JBFBCG010000114.1:0-15381 GCF_040683105.1 Streptomyces sp. NPDC051020
CCGCAGCTTGTACTCGGCGGTGAAGGTGCGACGCTTCGGCTTCGGCGCCGGATCGGCGCCGGGACCGCTGGTGCTCGTCATACGGGTGGTTCTCCCGCTCGTTCGTCCACCCAGGCTAACTGATAACGCCGAGGTGTCTCACCCAACGATGTCAGAGAGGGGGCGCCGCCCGTGCTGCTGCCGCCGGTGGCCGTGCTGTTCTGCGTGATGGCGGGCTGGATGTGGTGGGTGGGCGTGGTCGCCCTCACCCGCTCCGCGCTGCGGGAGCGGTGGATCGTCGCGACGCTGGTGTTCGTCGCGGTCAGCTCGGTGTTCTGCGGGGTGGCCTCGGTCGACGACCCGTCGGTTTCGGCGGGCCTGCTGAGCGCTGTCGTGACCGGGCTCGGCATGATCGGGCTGTTCTCCATCCCGGCCGCCTGCTCCCGCCATCTGCCGGACGTCGTCCGTCGGCGGTCGTCGACCGCCTCGGACGAGGCGGCCCCGTAGTAGGTGGCCCGCGCCGGTCCGAAGGGCCCCGAACTGTGCACTGGTTCGGGGCCCGGCGGTGTTCGCCCGACGCGAGGGCTAACTAGTGGCGCCGTTCTGCAGGGCCTTGAGCACCTCGCGCAGCAGGACCTTGATGTACGAGGCGGGCGGTACGTCGCTCATGTCGATGTGAGAGGCGGTGTTGCTCGCCTGGCGGTGCATCACGTCATCGCCCGGGAAGCGGTAACGGCCGAGTGCCTCCAAGTGCTTCGTGTCGGTGCGGGTCATCGAGACGGAGCTGACGATGCCAGCGAACGCCTTCTGCCCGAAGACCGAGGGCACGTGGTCCATGATCGCGCGGATCAGCGCGAGACACGAGTACGGCTGCTCGGCAGCGTGGTTGTTGTTCAGCTCGCGGATCAGGTCCAGCAGCTTGTCGACCTTCCAGGGCGATTTGGCGCCGGCTTCCTCGAGTTCGTCGATCAGCCGCTGGCTGATGTACTGGGTCGGCTCGGGGGCCGCGGGCTCGGGCTCCGGGGTACGGGCGGCTGCCTGGAGGGACGGCACGGACCCGAGTATGACGACGCGCTGCTCCTGGTCCCACTTATGCACAAGGTCGCAGGTGAGCGACACGTAGGTCTTCAGGTCCTTCGCGGCCCGGAAGCCGAGCACGGAGCGGGTGATGCCTCGCCACCATGTGTCCCCGGAGGCGCCCGCACCTGCGCTCCCGATGGAACGGGTGGCGGGCTCGGTGTCGAGCAGCGACGGGAGGTTCGCGACAAACCCAGGGCGCAGCCCTGGCACGGAGGCGGCCAACTCCTGGCTGTCCAGCCGGGCCTGGCTCACCTTGCCTGGCTCCGGCCGGAGAGAGCTCTGCAGGCCGATCATGTGGTGCAGAACACGCAGGAAGGGCTCGCCCACCACAGCATCGAATTCTGGCAGGGGCACGCCGGCCGCGATCGTCAGCCCGATCGTCTCGTCGGGCGTCAGCCGCCCGGCGCGGGTGGTGAAGCCGTAGCGCGCGCCGCCGGGCCACGGGGCGCCGACGTAGGGAAGGCCGGCCAGGAGTTCGTCGGCGTCCTCTCCCCGGCGGTCATGGATCTGCTGCACGTAGTCCCAGGTCGGCCATGAGCCGGTCTGGATGTAGGGCTGGGCGATCGTGAAGAGGAACTGCGTCTGGGTGGGGGTCAGTTCGACGAGCCCGTCGTGCTGCAAAGAAATCTCCTGGCCAGGCGGTGGATCGCGGTCCGCAAAGTGTTGATCGGATTGTGTGGATCTGGCAACAGGGACTTCTGACGCCATTCGGAAGACGCCATGAATGCGTGCTGCACCATAATCGTCAGATCCCGCGTAGTTACCTCAACCGCACCTTTCGGTACCAGTCACTTTCCACCAGACGGTTCCAGACATCCTGGCCGGAGGGCGGGGGTGGTGGTACGTCGATGGTTGTCTGCTTCCAGACCGTCCCGGCCGGGGGCGAGGCGACGGGCTGGAACGGGCGCCGACGCCCGTCACTGTCCCTGGGCGTCCACGTGGGGCTCGCGTACCCGCCCCACGGAGCTTTGTACAACTGGCCTCGCTAGACAGTCTGTTCGGGTTCCCAGGTGTTCCACTCCGTGAGTGCGCCTTGGCTATCGAACTACACGAGGTAGGAGGCGTAGGGCCACGCCGGGCCGTCGCCGTCGTGGGGGCGCCCCCATGCGATGGTGGACGCTGTGGGGCTGTCCCCGCCCTACCGCGTTCCGCGGCGCATGTCAGCGTGTTGGGCGCGCAGGGAGCGCGCGGCTCCGTCACGGCATTCCAGCACAAGCCGCCGCAGCGCGGGCGGGGCGTCCGTAGCGGTGAGCCAGGAGTCGGTGAGAGGCAGTATCTCCTGTCCGCCTTGGATAGCGGGGTAGAGGCCGAGGACGATCTGTTGGGCGGATTTTCGTCCGTGAGTGTGCCAAGCGGTCGTAATGACGTCGAAGTACTTGCTGACGTAGGGCACAAGCAGGTCTGTCTGATCATGCTGCATGAAGCCGTTGATGACAGCGCCTTGCACCGCTGTGGGGAGCATGTTCGCGGTAATAGCCGAGTTCCATGCCTCTGATTTAGCGTCGGCGTCAGGGCGGGCTGCCTTTGTGGCTGCCGCGTACTGCTTTCCGAGAGCAGAGGGGTCTCGGGCCAGTTCGCGTTCGATACTTTGGTCGGTGGCGGCGCCCACGACTACGAGGCGCTGGAGTGCAGTCCAGCGCAGTGCGGTGTCCAGGGGCAATCCGTCCGGTGCTGTGTTGTGCAAGAGGTCCTCGAGCAGGATGATGCTCTGCGGGTGCTGGGCGACACATGACAGTGCCCGCAGCCAGACGATCTGTTCGTTGCTTCCGGGGGGCGCAGCGCGAAATGCCCGAACGCAGGTCTGTTCCCACTGGGCGAGCAGAGCAGGGCGCTGGCTGGGCGCTGCGTACTGCCGCAGGGCGACGAGTACCTGCCGCTGCAGGGTCTGGAGGGCGGTGATCTCCGTTTCGTAATGGATGCCGCGAGAGACCATCTTGAGGTAGGCGGCCGGCGAGAGGTCCGCGTCGCGGACCATTTCCCATGCGGCGGACCATGCGAGGGCCCGGGCCAGCGGGTCGGTGAAGTTGCTGGCTGAGCGGGTGATGGCGGCCAGGGACCGGTCGGTCAGGCGGATTTTGGAGTAGGCGAGGTCGTCGTCGTTGACGAGGATGACCTCGGGCAAGCGGGCACCGAAAAGTTCCGGCACGGGGGTTCTGGGGCCAGACACATCGATCTCGATGCGTTGGACCCGGTGGAGGCCATCTGGTGTCTGGTTGTAGAAGCCGATTGCTATCCGGTGTGTCCGGAGCATGCTGTCGCCGGGGACGCCGGGCGGAAGGGGGGGTGCTTCCTGGCGTACGGCGAAGTGGGTGATGGTGCCGTCGGGGTCTGTGGTTACCTCGGGAGCCAGGATGTTGAGGCCGGGAGACCCAAGCCACTGGACCGACCACGCTCGCAGATCCCTGCCGGAGGCCTCCTCCAACACAATGAGCAGGTCGGTCAGGGTGGCGTTGGACCAGGCGTGGGCGGCGAAGTAGCGGCGGAGCCCTACGAAGAAGTGATCGTCGCCGACATAGGCGACCAGTTGCTTGAGAACCGAAGCTCCCTTCGCGTAGGTGATGCCGTCGAAGTTGACCATCACGCTGTCCACGTCGTCGATATGGGTGGCTACTGCGTGGGTGGAAGGGAGCTGATCTTGCTGGTATGCCCAGGTCTTCTTGGTGGCCGTGAATGAGACCCAGGAGGCGGGCCAGCGCGTGGCGTCGCTGAGGCAGCGGTTCGAGGCGTAGGTGGCGAATGCTTCGTTCAGCCAGAGGTCGTCCCACCAAGTCATGGTGACGTAGTTGCCGAACCACATGTGGGCCAGCTCATGGAGGATCGTTTCGGCTCTGCGCTGGAACTCGGCATCGGTGGCGCTGGCGGGCAGCATCAGCTCTTCCCGCAGGGTTACGCAGGCGGCGTTCTCCATGCCGCTGGCGTTGAACTCGGGAACGAAGAGCTGGTCGTACTTGGGGAATGGGAAAGGAGACTGAAACTTCTCGGTGAAGTAGGCCAGACCTTGCTTGGTGGTCTCGAAGATATCTGCTGGATCAAGCTGGTCTGCCAGGGACCTGCGGCAGTACAGGCCGAGGGGAACGGATTCGTCGCCATGGGCGTAACTGTCGAAGACGTAATGGTAGGGCCCAGCGATGATGGCCGTGATGTACGTGGGGATGCGCGGGGTGGGCGCGAAGGACCAGATGCGGTCGTCCTCCCGCTGCATGCTGGCTACAACAGGGGCGTTGCTGACCACGCTCCAGTGTAGGGGGGCCATGACGGTGAAGGAGAAGGTGGCCTTGATATCGGGCTGTTCGAAGCAGGCGAACACTTTGCGTGCGTCGGGTACTTCGAACTGGGTGTACAGGTAGTACTCGCCGTCGACGGGGTCACGGAAGCGATGCATGCCTTCCCCCGTATTCGTGTAGCTGCACTGGGCGACGACCGTCAGCTCGTTCTGTTGCTGCAAGTCCTCCAGGAGGATGCGTCCTGGAGCACAAACCTGGTCAACATCAAGGAGCTGGCCGTTGAGCTGGACTTGGTGGACGTCGGCAGCATCGAGATCGATGAAGCTTGCGGCGCCGGGGGCGGAGCAGCTGAAGGTGACCGTGGTGGTGGAGCGGAAGGTGTCTTGTCCGGCCGGCTCGGTGAGGTCAAGGTCGATCACGTAGGAATCGACCGAGAGTATCCGCGAGCGGGTCTGGCATTCGTCGTACGTCAGCTTGGTGATCGTCATGGTGCGGGCTCTCCGTGCGGGTCTTTGCGGAGTGGAGCGGGCAGGACAGCAGGAAGCCCAGGCCCTAGCGCGCAAAGGCGGCTGGGCCCGGGCTGGGCAAATCAGGCCTTGGCGAGGCGTAGCTCTCGGATCTTGTTGCCGTGGCGGGTGCCCAGGATGATGTGGTCGGTGTCGACGCGGACGAAGCGGGCGTCGGTCCATCCTTCGCAGCGGAAGGTGTTTGTCCCTGTGGGCACGAGGCTGAGGAACGGCTCGTCCATTACCTCGATCGTGAGGTTGCCGTACGTGGTGGTGAGCCGGGACGGCACGCTGTCGCTGTTGATCTGAGCCCATTTTGAGGCGGCTCCGGCGACGGTGCTCAGCAGCGTTGTCGGCATGGCGAAGTCGCACTCCATGGCCTTGAGGGTGCTGTCGGGCAGGGTGATGCGCTCTTTGTTGAAGATGACGTGTGAGGTCCGCAGGTCGTTCCGGAGTTCTGCGGGCATCAAGTTGAGGAAGGCGGGGTTGACGAGCGCGTCGATCACCATGTGGACCCGCTCGCTCTGGCCGCGGTTCCACAGGCGATGTAGCAGGGTGAAGTCGCCGTACCACAGTGTTCCGGGTTGCCAGTTGTGCGAGACGCCGCCGATCTCGATGATGGCGTCCGGGTTAGTGATGATCGGGATGTGGAGACGGATCTGGCCGTAGTCGAAGCCGTGGTGGGCGTCGCGGTGGAAGCCGACTTCCGCGCCGCTTCCCAGGCGCAGCAGACGTACGCTGCGCAGTTCCATGGGGAGGCTGTCGAGAACGTCCTGGAAGTGAGGGGTGCGCTCGAGGATGCGGGTGGGGGTGAAGGGCAGCAGTCCGGGGCCCCCGGGGTCGGTGCGCAGCGGGTCTCCCCCTTGGGTGCGCAGGGCCAGCCCCGTCCAGTTGGTGGCTGCCAGGGGGCGTTCCCCGGCGTCTTTGTAGGCCCGCTCCGGTTCCCAGGGCTCGCTGAGGACCTCCTTGAGGTCGCGGACGAGTAGGGCCGGGTCGTATTCCCGTAGGAGCTTTACGGCACTAAGGCGCATGTGTGGTGAACCTCTTCTCAAAGGTTGGCATCGTGGAGGCAGGTTCGATTCCGAATCGCGGCAGCCTTATTCTGGAGCATCCGGAAGGTGCTCGAATACGGTTTCCCGGCCTGCTTCATAGGAGGCCGCTTGGATGATGACGGCAGTCATTCCTGTTGCGCTGCCGGATTCGTGTTCCTCCCCAACGGTCCACAGGACGGCTTGTCCGACGGATACAGGGATCTTTATGCCGTCATTTCCGCTGGCCCAGCCCTCGCCGGCGGTGATGAGCAACATTTGCGGGCATTGGGCTCGGTGCCGTCCGAGGATTGCCCCAGGTGCATATCTCATCATGTCGGCGGCGACTGCCGACCGCGAACGCAGGAGCCGCGATATAACGGCGCCATGACTGCCGAATGCTCCGACCTCTTCGGAGGGATGGCTTTTCAAGTAGATGACTTTCACTGCATTCCTCTGTTATGTCGTGGGTGAGGTGTTCAGCCGGTGAAAGGCATCTGCCAGGATCTGCGCCCCTGCATCCGTCAGCAGGGCGCGGTGTTTTTCGCATTCAGCGTAGGCCTCGTACGCCTGTCGGGAGAGAACGGCCTGCCGGTCCTGGATGGCGGTGCCGTTGGTGGCAGCTGCTGTGAACCGTGCATAAAGCTCGATGCATCGCACGAGCACGATTAGCTGCTGGAAGAGCCCCATCAAAGGGCGGGGGTCTGGGCGTAGGGGTGTCTGGACGACGGGTGCCTGGGCTCCGGTGCCGGGGATGAGGAAGGGGGTGTGAAGGTCTGCGGCGTTGTAGCGGTTGTGCGTGCCTTCATGGACCAGGCCTTCAAGCAGGCGGAGCACGCCGGGCAGTCCATCCGAACCCGCCCTGAGACGCTGGCGGTTAAGGAAGATGACGCCATGTGCCGTGATGTTGGAGAAGCCCGCGATACCGACGCCGTCCAGCAGGGTCACCTGACGGACGGTGTGCCGCAGTTCGTCCAGCATGGCGGGCCAGTGCTCAGCAAGGAAGCAGGAGGCCGCACAGAAGGTCCGTCGTTCCTGATCAGACCATTGGGCGATCGTGACATCGACGCGGTGGCCTGTGCTGATGAGGCTGTCAAGCTGTTGGATGGCGCGCTGCAGGGTGGCTGCCGAATGGGGCTCGCGTGCCGGAAGGTCCACGGCCCAGGCGGAGCAGGGGGAGACCTTCGTGCGCGCGGCACTGGCATCGGCATGGCGGCGAACTTCAGCGAGATCTGCCGCTGGGGCGAGATCTGCCGATATCTCGTACGCATGGCTGATGAAGCCCGGGTAGGACAGCAGGTCTGCCGGCAGGGGCGATGTCTCGCCCTGATCGCTGGGCAAGAGTCTCTGTATGTGCTGAAGGAGATGCGCGCGTTCTGCGAAGGCGTCTTCAGCATGGGGTGCTATCGACATGAATGCCACTCTCCGGAATTGAACCTGGAAACAATGAAGCTGCCGCACGGGCTGCACCAGGTACGACAGAGGTGACCGCGAACCAAAATGGGTTACATCAATTCCAGGGTTACTCTCATATTTCCTAGATATGCGACAGCCTAGGGCGGCCGCCCAGGCGAATTACCTGTGCGGCCGCCCCAGATGCAACTCAGTACTCCATGACGTCCAGGAGTGCGAAGTCGGGAAGCTCCTCGGCGGAAACTTCCTCGACGACGATCTCGGACTGCTCGACGATGTTCTCCATCGCAGACCCCTCTCGCAAATGATTATTCAACCACCGGCGTTCCGGTGGCCCTTGCCTCCGGAAGTCCCGGCGACGGGCTGAAGCGAACCACCTTAACGATCACGGCGTCAAGAGATTTCGAGCGCTGAGATCTCCGTCGTTGCGGAGTAGGGGATTCCAGTACGGAATTTTGTCGAGGATTGAATTATTCAAGTGGTGGAGCATTTCAGGAGTGTATCTGCAAAACGGACATACTGTGATCATCTAGGGTTTTGCCCTGGAGTACTTGACCCTTGCTAGGGACACGGAAAGGATTGCGACCTGCGCCTTCACGCGCGGTTCGGCGCTCCATTGGAGGCGTGAAGCCCACATCTCTAGGCGGTTGGCAGAACAATGGATTTTTCAAAGGGAAACTTGGCTGTAGCGCTCAAGCGGAGTGTCCGCGTCGCCCCCTTGGGAGACGGCGCTGTACTGCTGCTGCGTCAAGGCGTCAGCCCGCTACGGCTGCACATCCCCGGCGTCGAGACGCTGCGGTTCCTCGAAGCCCTCCAGGCCGGAACGACCTCGGCCGAGTTGCTCCACGCTGCGGATCCGCAGCGCGCGGCCGGCCTGAGCGCGCTCGCTTTCCTGCACCGGGAGCACCTCCTCATGACGCCCGTCCCGGTCGAGGAACTCCCGGCACCAGAGGTGCTCGACCGATTCGACCGTCTGCTCGCCTATTTCGCTGAGTACGAGACGCCCGGTGTCACCCGCTATGACTACTTCGCGCGGCTCCAGGGCTCACATGTGCTCATGCTCGGCCTCGGGTCGATGAGTAGTTGGGTCCTAATGCACTTGGTCGCGTCCGCAGTCGGTCAGATCACCGGGGTGGACCCCGATTCGGTGGCCCTGTCCAATCTGCCGCGCCAGGCTCTGTTCCCTGAGAGCAGCGTGGGCACCTCCAAGATCGATGTGGTGGCTGCTTGGCGGGAGCGTGTCTCCAAGTTCACCCAGTTCGAGGGGCGTTGCTCCGAGCTGGCTAGCACTGAGGATGTTCTGCAGATCCTGGATTCGGTGGAGCGGCCCGACCTGGTGGTGCTCACGGCCGACCAGCCGGTCACCTACGTCGTCGAATGGGCTGCGGAGGCCTGTGCCAAGTTGGGTATCCCGCTGCTCCGAGTCAATGCCGCCGGCATCGGCCCGCTCTACATGGACAAGGACACGGCCTGCCCCGCCTGCGAGACGACCGCGGCGGCTATGACGGAGGCGGGACAGGCGTTCTTGGCCTATCGCCACGGCGACACCTGGAAGAGCTCCTTCCAGAGCGCAACGATCAGCACGGAGATCAGTCTCCGCGGCACACTGGCGGCGCACGAGGCTCTAGGGCTGCTCAGCAACGCCTGGGCGCCCAAGTCACGCAATCACAAGCTGCAGATCACCCCGCAGCTGACCACTGCAGCAACGCCGATGGCCGTCCACCCCGACTGCGTGTGTGCGATCGCCTGATGATCTGCAATTTCCGCTGAACTCTTCCTGTCCTGCTGACGGTCGCGTCAGCTCCCTGAAAGGCCGTCATGCACGAGACCGCTTTCCAGCTGAACAAGCAATACGACGTCCAGCGGCTGCAGCACGACCTTGGCTGCGTCGACCAGGCTGCCTGGATGCCCGAACGCCCCTTCGCCCCGGCTGGCGAGCAGCCGATCACGGCCGCAAACTGGACCTGCGTGCCGCTGCGCAGCCCACACGGAGACGAGAACCGGACAGACCCTGGGGGACCCGCGCTGGACGCATTCGCCCCGACGCGCTATCTGGCCCATGCGCCGTACCTGCAGGAGATCTTGGACAAGCTTCCTGCCGAGGTGCGCTCGGCCCGTCTGCTCTCGCTGGCCCCCGGCGCCGCCGTGGAAGTACACCGCGACGCCTACACCGGGTTCGCGCATGGCCAGGTCCGGCTGCACATCCCCATCACCACCAACGACCAGGCCGTCATCGAGATTGATGGCGAACCGCACACCTGGCAGCCCGGTACCTTGTGGCTCGGCGACTTCACCCGCCCCCACCGTCTGTGGAACAACGGCGCATCCGCCCGAGTCCACTTGGTCATCGACGTCCTCACCTCCCCCCAGCTCCTGGACCTCGTCCCTGCCGCTTCCGCAGCCGGACTGGACCGCAGCTCCATCATCGTGAACCGTCCGCGGGTGTCCCTGACCCCAGAGCAGCGCCTGACCGCCCAGGCTCGGTTCACCATCCCGCCCCAGGCGATGGGGACACAGACATCAAACGACAGCCCGGTGGCCGGCTCCATCCAGTGGGTCCGCAATCAGTTCGTCTTCACCGTGAATGAACGGCCGCTGTACGGTCTGGTACCCACGTCGCCTACGTCGTTCCGATTCGAGGGATGGACTGACGCGCGCACTGTACACGTCGACCAGGACGTCGTGCGCCTGGTGTCCCGCCAGGGCAACAAGGTCAAGCAGCTGAGCCTGGCCCGGAACGGGGCATCCCATGAGCACTGAGACACCCACCCCCGCCATAGCGCTGCAGGCTGAGAAGCTCGTCGGTGAACTACTCTTCGGCCGGCGAGGCCGTGAGACTCCGTTCGCGGTCGCACGCGAAATCAGCCTGCTGGGACCGGTTATATCGACCCGGCAGAACATCCACTTCACCACCAAGTACGACATCTCACGGCTCGTCCTGCGCGACCAGCGCTTCGGACGTCAGCCGATCGACCAGCGGGCCGAGGTCGACCCCAAACTTGCGGGAACACCGCTCGAGCGGTGGGAACGTTCTGTGCTGCCCTACAACAACCCGCCGGACCACACCCGGCTGCGCGTGCTGGTCGGCAGCGCGCTCAGCGTCGCACAGATGGAAGCCACCCGTCCGCTGGTGCGCCGCCACTTCTTGCACCGGCTGGAGGAGCTCGCTGGCAAAGGCAGTGCCGATCTCGTCACCGATCTGTTTGCCCCCCTGCCCAACTGGGTGATGTGTGAACTGCTCGGCATCGACGAGGCGGACCGTGCCCAGGTGTGGGAGTGGACCCGGCTGCGCTCCGAAAGCCTGCAGCGAACCACCACTGACGTTTCCATCGACGCCACCAATCAGGCTCTGTCGGAGAGCGAAGACTTCTTCCTAGAACTCATCCGCGAGCGCAGAACCGCCCCGCAAGATGACCTCGTCTCCCGCTTCACCCAGGCCCGTAATGGCGACGACCGGCTGACGGACCACGAGATCGCGGCGAACATCAACCAACTGTTCGTGGCGGGCTTCGACACGGTCAAGTACACCCTGGGCAACGCGGCTGCGCTGCTGCTCGACCACCCCGCGGAGATGGCGAAACTGGTCGCCGAACCCAAACTGATCAGCAACTGCCTCGACGAAGTACTCCGCTTCGAGAGCGGCATGGCCATCGTGCCCCCCCGGCACGTACTGGAGGACGTCGAACTCAACGGCACTCGCCTGGCGACAGGTACCCGGGTGTGCGTCATCTTGCACTGCGCCAACCGTGACCCCCTCGAGTTCGACCGGCCTGACCTGTTCCTGGTTGACCGGCCCAACCCGCGGCCTCTGACGTTCGGAGGGGGCATCCACCGCTGCCTGGGGGCTCCGCTGGCGCGCGTTCAAGCCCAGGAATTCCTCCGCGCTCTGGTCGACCTCGGCCTGCATGAGAGATGGACACAGAAGCAGCGGGCCCTCTCGGCCGACCCTCACCGGCGAGGGCCGGACCGCCTCGAGGTGACGTTCTAACTCACACAGACAGAGCCACCCGCAGTTGACGCACGCGAAGCGTCGGAGCGGCTGTCATGACATCCACGTTCTGCTGTCCCTTCCGGCAGACGGCCGGCGCGGCGGTGTGGTCTCCGCCGACGCCGTCGATCGACCGCAGGGCCGAAAGCGAGTCCCCCACAATGAACCCTCCTCGCACGGGACGTACGAGCTCCCCTTGGTCAATGACCCATGCCTCGGCCAGGGGCAGAGCGAAAGCCCCGGTGAGGGGGTCGGTCCGGGCTTGCCCACTGATCGACGTCACGTACAGCCCGGACCGGGTGGAGGAAAGGAGCGTGCGGGGATCATCCGAGCCGCGCGCAACCACGAGGTTGCTCATACGCGGCAGCGGCGAAGTGGCAAAGCTCTCGCGCCGCGCTGACCCGGAGCAGTCGGTGCTCAGCGCCCGGCTGCTATGCCGGTCAGTGATCAGCCCAGTGCAGATGCCGTCTTGCAAAAGCACGGCATCGCTGGTGGGCTGCCCCTCATCGTCCCGCTCCGCGGATGCGTACCCTCCCGGCCTGCGGCTCTGGTTGACGACCGTCAGCCCCGCATCGGTCACCCGGCTGCCCACCCGGTCGGCGAAGACACTGCCGAGCAGCACTTGGTCACCCTCGAGCGGATGGCCACACGCCTCGTGCACAAAGACCCCTGCGGTACCGTCGGCAAAGACGACCGTGCATGGGCCTTCTGGCGAAGGACCACTGTTCGCCGCGCTGTGCGCTCGGTCCCGCAGCTCTCCCAGCTGTGCCGTCTTGTCCTGGTCAAGCAGTGCCTGCGGGCCACCACTGCACCCCCAGTTCTGTGCCACAACGGCTAGCGGTGCTGCGCCCTTGCGGGCACAACGAGCCACCAGCCGCGATCGTGTCCGCAGATCCATCGCACAACCCCAGGCGTTGATCACCTGGACCTCCTGGGCCAGGTCTCCCGCCTCACTGGAGAACAGGACGTCAGCATGGCCAGCCATGGCCGACTGCGCCTGGCCCACCAACGTACCCAACTGCTCCTCCACCAGCGACAAGTCACCCGTCGTTGTCTGCGTACTCGCAGAGGTGCGCAGACAACGCGACGTATCGTCCTCCATCCACCGCAACTGTCGTGCACCGTCAAGGACATCGGTCTGGGCAAGCGAATCAACCGCAATCCAACGCTCGACACACCCACGGACCACGCGAATACTCACGCCAGCTTTGAGGGTACGCGAGAGGGTTTTCCCGTTGAAGCGCACCAGCCGTGATGATTCGGCAAAGATTTCCACCTCTTCATCCGCACGGCGTGCGGCAATTTTCGAGAGGTCTCTGAAAAGATCGTCGGATATCAATTCATTCCTAGAGGATAATCCCGAAGAGGCCGGGTGAACCGTAGCACCGATGGCAGGCAAAGAGCAACGCAAGCAGGCTATGCCGACCGGAAGACAGAGGGAAAATTGAGTACCACATCTGTACGCACGTTGTACACGTTGATCATCGTCGCCGCCGTTCCGCGAGGTTTGTTCATGCCTCTGGGAGTCGTCGGTATGAGCGCTCAGGGAATTTCTCTGGGAGAGATCGGCCTGGCCATGAGTGTATATCTTGTCGGCAGCCTGATCGGCAATATACCCCTAGGTGCTCTCGCCGACTCCTACGGCGCCAGAATGGTGAGCTGCATAGGGGCCTTCTTGTACGGCGCCTCCTATCTCCTCTATATTTTGTGCCTCTACTCTGAGTCCGCGACCCTTGCCATCTTGTGCTGGGGCGTGATGGGTATTGCACGGGCAACCAAGTCCGGGATCATTGAGTCGTGGTACGTGAATTCACTCGACGACTCCCGGCGTGGCCAAGTCATGCAGATCATGAGTGGGGCACGGACCTGGACGCTGACGTCCCTCTGTACCGGCGCACTGCTCAGCTCCGGACTGGCCCTGGCCGCCCGGCACGCTGGCAGTTGGCACGGAGTGGCCGTCACCTACCTGCTGCCCGCGCTGCTTGCCATCCTGTTGTCGGCAGCCGATGTCCTGCTGACCCTGCTGCGTATGGGCAAGCAGGCCCGGAGCGAAACAGATCAGGTGGCTGCTGCACTGCGCGAGAAGTTCGCAGCCTATGGCCGCCGCCTCAGGGACGGGCTGCGGGCAGGCTTCGACACCCCAATAACCCGCGGTCTCCTGCTGGGATTTGGGGCGGTCGGCCTAGTAGTTCCATCATTGGAAGTCTACTGGCAGCCAACGCTGCAGAGGCTGCTGGGCAACGCCGACGGCCGCGCTTCGCTGTTCGGCCTGGTGTCGGCAGTTTCCCTCGCCCTCTCCGCTGTCGTCGTTCACCGGCTCGGAAAGTGGACGGGCGGCTCACCTCGCAAGGCTAATATCGCACTCTTTGTAGGGCGTCTCGCTATAGCTGCCCTCTGCATTATCGCCGCCTACGCCACATCGTGGATATTCGCCCTCGTCTGGCTGACAGCCTTCTGTATATTCCACGCCACCGCCCCTCTTCAAGAGACCCTCCTCCATTGGGGTGTAGCCGATCACCTTCGAGTCACTATCGCCTCCACCAACGGGACCTGCCTCATGCTCGGTGGGGCAATAGGAAACACTGTCTACGGCTTCCTGGCAGACCGGTGGGGATTGCACACTGTATGGCTTGCGGCTGCCGTGTTCGCTCTCCTGAGCGCACTTATCCACATCCTCACCATGCGTAGCGAACCCGCTAATAGATCCGCCTCTCCCGTCTCGGCCTGAACCACCCAGAAACGAGAAAACCCATGGCTAACCGCTCCGAAACCGCTACAGCGCTTGCACGGCTGACAGATTTCGTCACCCCCCAGGCCATTCACGTGATCTCCTCGCTCGGTATCCCCCAGGTCCTCGCGGATGGCCCGCTTCCGGCGGAGGAGATAGCCCAGCGCGTCGGCGCGAACGCTGACGCACTCAACCGGCTCCTGCGCTTCCTGACCACCAAGGAGGTGTTTTCCTCCGACGCCCCGGGCGTCTACGGGCTGACCGACATGAGCATCCTGCTCAGCCAGGAACCACTCGCCACCTTGCTCTCGAGCAACATGACGTACAAGGTGTTCGCGGAACTACGCCATACGATCCTGACCGGACAGCCAGCCTTCCAGCAGGTCTACCAGGGCGAGTACTTCGAGGAGCTGGCCAACAACGACAAGGAGCGCCGCCGTTTTGAAGCTTCCATGGCCTACCGCTCAGCCGCCCTCTTCCGCGGCGTGGAGCAACTGGTCGACACCGAGCAGGCCACGACCGTCGCCGATATCGGGGCCGGCGGCGGACAGCTCCTGGCCCGGTTGCTCCGCGCCCGCGACGGGCTCCAGGGGCTTTGGTTCGATCTTGAGGAACCGCTCACCGCGGCCCAAGCCCATCTGCAGCAGGCCGGGGTCGCCGACCGTTGCACCTTTGCGGTCGGCAGCTTCTTCGAGACCCTGCCGAACGGAGCCGACCTGTACACCTTCGCCAGCGTCCTACACGATTGGCCCGACCACGTCGTAGGCGACATCCTCCGACGCTGCCGCGAGGTCATTCCTCCGGCTGGACGCCTGGTCATTCTCGAGCAGCTTCTCGACGGCGCGCCCACGACCGTCTACGGCCAGGACGTGAACGTCATGGTCATGCTCGGCGGCCGGGAGAGATCAGTCGAGGACTTCCGCAAAATCTGCCTCTCCAGCGGGTTCGAGGTCAGCCGTGTGCGTCTCAACCGAACCGGTGTCAGCGCTCTGGAAGCCGTGCCAGCATGATCTGAGAAGCCGTAGCCTCCCGATGTTCCATGCCGAATAGCGGGCGGACGTGGTCGGATGGGTGACGATGCCCGGAACCCGAAGCCAATTCTCATCGGGCGGCGAGCCCTGACACCGTCCCTTCCCACATCTCTTCGGCGGTCAACTTGCGGTCCTGCGCGGCTGAAGGGTCGTGGCCGCAGCCGACAGCCCCGTCGCCAGGACGGCGACGGGGCTGTCGGCTGCGCCCCATCACACCGGGCATGGCTGGCCTGGATGGCGGCCCACTGGATAGGCGCGTTTACCGCTCCCGTTTACCCCATGAACCCATCAGCTTCTACGAGCCATTGACCTCGATCCTTCAGGCGTGATCGCTGCCAGTTGAGGTAATCGGTTCATCCCGTTTGTCCCGGCCGGTGCCGGGTGGGATCTTCGCGTGTCGCTGC